>JAKAUH010000918.1 GCA_021818605.1 Planctomycetota bacterium | reverse complement strand
CCGGGCGTGTCGATCGGCGGCATCTGCAAGTTCCTGCTGCTTGAGACCGAGCCCGAGTTTGGCCTGTATGTCATGCCGATCAACATCGACCCCGAGCACCCGGTGATGCCCGTCGGCTATCCGCCGGTGTACTCGATCTACCTGGCCAAGAAGCAGGGTCCGTTCGCCACCCTCGGCCTGGCCGAGGACACCTGGGCGCTCAACGAGGGCGTGATCAACGACGACCACTTCATCCGCCAGTGCCTCGACATGGACAATGAGCGCGAGGCGATGTTCCTCGACGCGCTCGACAAGGTGCCGCAGGGCCTGGTCGCCTGCGTCTTCGATGGCACCGATCGACTCCAGCACACCTTCTGGCGCGACATCGATGAAAGCCACCCGGCGCACCCCGACGCCGAGCACCTCGCCGGCCGCCACGTGATCGAGGACCTCTATTGCCGCATGGACGCCCTCGTCGGCAAGACGATGGAGCGCTGTCGCGGCGAGGACACATTGCTACTCGTTCTCTCCGACCACGGCTTCGGCCCGTTTCGCACGGGGGTCGACCTGAACCGATGGCTCGAGGAGAACGGGTATCTCGTTGTGGATGACTCCCGCCGCGGCGAGGAGCACCTGGCTGGCGTCGACTGGTCGCGCACCCGCGCTTTCGCCATCGGCCTGGCCGGGATCTTCGTCAACCTGAAGGATAAGTACGAGCAGGGCATCGTCGAGCCCGGCGTCGAGGCCGACCGCCTGCGCGCCGAGATCGCCGGGCGGCTCGAAGGACTGGTGGATCCGTCGAGCGGCGAGTCGGCCGTGAAGCGGGTGTATGTCGCCGGGCAGTTCTACCGGGGCCCCTACAAGGAGAACGCGCCCGACCTGATCGTCGGCTACCGGCGCGGGTTCCGGGTGTCGTGGGAGGCGGCGATCGGCAAGACGACGCTGGCCGTGTTCCACCCCAATACCAAGGCATGGAGCGGCGATCACTGCGTCGACCCGTCGCTCGTGCCGGGCATCCTGTTCGCCAGCCGGCCGATCGCCGAACCGAATCCCCGGCTGATCGACGTCGCGCCGACCGTGCTGAGCCTCTTCGGCGTGCCGGTGCCCGATTACATGGACGGCAAGGCCTGGACGGTCGGCGAGGCCGGCCCAGGAACGGGCGAGGGCGAGGCCGCGTCGTCGTCGTCATTGCCGTCGAAATCCCTGGCCGAGGTGGCGTCATGACCGACTCGCCCCCGTCTCTCATCAATCGCCGGACGATCCTCAAGGGCACGGCTGCCGTGGCCGCGGGCGCCGCGGCGATCGCCGCCGGCAACTACTGGCTGGGCGCCGGGCGGAATCCCTCGCGCGCCGCGGGCAAGAAGGTCATCGTCATCGGCATCGACGGCATGGACCCGCGGCTCTCCGAGCGAATGATGGCCGAGGGCCTGCTGCCGAACCTGGCGAAGCTCCGCTCCGGCGGCGGCTTCCGCCCGCTGGGCACCAGCACGCCGCCGCAGAGCCCCGTCGCCTGGGCCAGCTTCATCAACGGCGCGGGGCCGGGCGACCACGGGATCTTCGACTTCATCCACCGCCATCCCGAGAAGCAGTGCGAGCCATTTTACTCGGCCGCCGAGACCATCCCCGGCGAGGGCCACTGGGACGTCGCCGGCCGGAGGCTCCAGCTCGATTTCTGGCCGTTCCGCCACCAGCTCCCCCGTACCGAGCTGAAGCGCCAGGGCGTGCCGTTCTGGGACTACCTCGACGCGGCCGGCGTGCCGTCGACCTTTTACGACCTGCCGTCCAACTACCCGGCCAGCCCGTCGCACCACGGTCACCATCGCTGCCTCTGCGGCATGGGCACGCCGGACATGCTCGGTACGTACGGCACCTACCAGCTCTTCGCCGAGGACGGCCCGGCCGACCCGGTGGACGAGGCGGGCGGCAAGCGGACGCGGCTGGCGTTCGATAATGACACCGCGCGGGCCCGGATCGCCGGGCCCGGCGACGCGTTCTCGCCGACCGCGAAGGAGACGTCGGTCGAGTTCCAGGTCCACCGCGACCGCGAGGCCAATGCCGCGGTGATCGACGTCCTGGGCCATCGGATCATCCTGAAGGCCGGCCAGTGGAGCCGGTGGACGCCGCTGGTCTTCGAGCAATCGCTGCCCATGCAGGGCCTGCGCGGGATCTGCCGGTTCTACCTCCAGGAGGTCGCGCCGCGGTTCCGGCTGTATGTCTCGCCGATTAACATCGACCCCTCGGCGCCGGCGCCGAGCATCTCCGAGCCCGACTCGTTCGCCCGGGGGATCGCATCGCGCCTGGGCCCGTTCGCCACCACCGGGTTCCAGGAAGATTACAAGGCCCGGACCAATGGCGTGTTCAACGACGACGAATACGCCCGCCAGGCCGGCATGGTGCTGGACGAGCGGCTGGCGCTGCTGGAGCGCGCCATCGAGGACTACGAGGATGGCCTGCTGTTCTTCTACTTCTCCAGCAGCGACCTCCAGTCGCACATGTTCTGGTGGGACTCGGACGACCGGCACCCGATCCGCTCGGCGCCCGAGGCGAAGAAGTACAACGAGCACGTGCGTCGGCTGTATCGCCGGCTCGACGGGGTGGTCGGCCAGCTCATCGACCGCTACGGCAGCCGGGCGACCTTGATCGTGATGAGCGACCACGGGTTCGCCAACTTCGGCCGGCAGTTCAACGTGAACACGTGGCTCCGCGGTTGGGGCTACCTGGGCCCGCCCGAGTGCACCTCGATCCTCAAGGACGTCGACTGGTCGCAGACGTCCGCCTACGGCCTGGGGATCAACGGGTTGTATCTGAACATGAAGGGCCGTGAGCGCGACGGGATCGTCGAGCCCGGCGACCAGCGTGAGGCGCTCCTGGCCGAGATCGTCGAGCGGCTTCAGGCCGTCACCGACGAGGACGGCCGGCCGGTGATTCGCGGCGCCTATCGCTCGGATCGGATCTACAAGGGCGACGCCACGGCGCTGGCGCCCGACCTGGTGATCGGCTACCACCGAGGGTTCCGCGCCTCGTGGGCGACGACGCTCGGCGAGCTGACCGAGCAGTTCCTGACGGACAACGACCAGGCCTGGAGCGCCGATCACTGCGCCGACGCGCTCGAGGTCCCCGGCGTGCTGTTCAGCAACCAGCCGATCCGAAGCGAGAAGCCGACGCTCGTCGACCTGGCTCCGTCGATCCTCGCCCAGTTCGGCCTGGACACGCCGTCGCGGATGGTCGGCCGGGATGTGTTCTGAAAAGGGAGAACGCCCATGGTCAAGGTGAAGATCGACCCCGCCCTGTTCGACCGGGCGAAGCGGGCGGCCGAGGCCGCCGGGTACAGCAGCGTCGAGGAGTTCATCGCCGACTGCATCGAGAAGCAGATCCAGCGGCTGAAGGTCGAGCAGGACGAGGCCGCGGTCTCGGACCAGCTCCGCGGCCTGGGGTACGTGGAATGACGAATCTCCTGGCGTGGATCGCCGCCTGGCTGAGCGCCGGGGCGAGCCTGGTGGGACGATACCTCCTGGCCCCCGTCGCGGTCCTGCCGGGCTGGCTGTCGGCCACCGCGATCGGGGCGGTCACGGGCGTCCTGCTGCTGGCGGTGTTCAAGCATACGTCGAACCAGCCGGCGATCCACTGCGTCCGCAACGACATCGATGCGCATCTGCTGGCGCTGAAGCTTTTCCGCGACAGCGCCGCCGTGGCGCTGCGTGCCCAGGCCCGGGTGATCGCGGGCGCGGCCCGGCTGCTGCTCCTGGCCGTCGTGCCGATGCTGGTGATGGCGATCCCAGTGACCCTGGTCCTCGCCCAGATGAGCCTGTGGTACGAGGCCCGGCCGCTCCGCATCGGCGAGGAATCGGTCGTCACCCTCGCGCTGGCCGGTGATGCCTCGGCCCCGTGGCCGTCGGTGAGCCTGCGGCCGACCGATGCGGTCGAGGTCGAGGCCGGGCCGGTGCGCGTGCGCAATCGGCGTGAGGTCTGCTGGAACCTCCGGGCCCGCGAGCCCGGCAGCCATCGCCTCGAGTTCCAGGTCGGCGATCAGGCCGTCGCCAAGGAGCTCGCCATCGGCGACGGCTTCATGCGCGTGAGCCTCGAACGACCCGGCTGGGACTGGTCGTCGATCCTGCTGTCTCCCTGGGAATCGCCGTTCCGGCCCGGCGACCCGGTGCGCTCGATCGCCGTCGCCTATCCCCAGCGATCGTCGAGGATTTACGGCTCGGGCGCCTGGGTGATCTACTGGTTCGTCGTCTCGTTCGTGGTGGCACTGATCTTCCGCCGCGCGCTGAACGTCAAGATCTGATCGATTCGACAGGGAACCCGCGAAGGAGGCCGCGAGTGGCCGACGAGATCATCATTGTCTCGGGCCTGCCGCGCTCGGGCACGTCGCTCATGATGCAGATGCTCGACCGCGGCGGCGTCCCGGTCGCCACGGATAACCTCCGCGCTCCCGACACCGACAACCCGCGCGGTTATTACGAGCTCGAGCAGGTCAAGAAGATCAAGCACGACGCCTCGTGGCTGCCGTCGATGCGGGGCCGGGCGTTCAAGATGGTGTCGCAGCTCCTGTACGAGCTACCGTCGAGCCAGCGTTACCGCGTGATCTTCATGGAGCGCGATCTCGACGAGATGATCGCCTCGCAGGAGAAGATGCTGGCACGTCTGGGCAAGCCCGCGGCGCCCGCCGACCAGATCCGGCACCTCTTTACCCAGCACCTGGAGCGCATCCGCGCCTGGCTGGCGGACCAGCCGAATATCGCCGTGCTGTCCGTCCGCTACAGCGACCTGGTCGCGGATCCCGCGGACGAATCGGCGCGGATCGCCGCGTTCCTCGACGGTCGGGCCGACCCGGCGCCAATGGCGGCCACGGTCGATGCTTCGCTCTACCGCAATCGCAAGCCCGAGGCGACCCGCACGGACCTCGTCGGCTGACGTCCGGAGGACGGTCCCCGCGCTCGCGCGGCGCGGCGCGGCGCGGCGCGGCGCGGCGAGGCGAGGCGCGGCACGGCGCGGGCACGCTGTTGGGTCGTGCCATGCCTGCGGCTCGGTCGCATGAGGAAACCGGGGAGCCGGCGTTCATCGCGCCGGCTTCTCAATTCAATGCGGATATCGCCCAGGTCCACGGTCTGGCCCGGCGCGACGGTGAACTCCTTGCGGATCGGAGGTCCCTCCGGACCGCGGTTGGCCTCGGTGCGGTCGACGATCCGATAGGTCACGCCCGGGATCAGCGCCGGCAGCCGGATGTGCCCGCCGGCATCTGGAGCGGGGGCGGCCGGGTAGTTCACTGGGTCAACGATCGGCAAGGCGGCCTCGTCGGCGACGACCGACGCGCCGGGCCTCGGCCGGCTTCCTTGGGGCGGACCGGGGGTGACGACCAGGTTGACGTACAGGCTGCGGACGGGCCGGACCACAGGCTGGCCAGCGGGCTGCGCTTCACGAAGTCCGGAGCGCTCATCGGCGGCGTCACGTGGATCATGTCGTAGCTCAGCGTGACCTCATCGCCCGTTCCGGTGCGCCGGAACACCGCCTCCCTCGACCTGGGCCGCACGGCGACCAGGTCGTGGCCGAACAGCGTTTCAATCCCCTTGCGGGCGATCACCTGATCAAGCGTCCGGGCGTACCGCTCCACCGCGAAGATCGAGCCGGTCGCCGAGGCGAAGACCACCCGAGACGCGTCCCGGACGCCCGAGTTGCGGAAATGGTCGTCGGCCAGGTACATGATCTTCTGGGGCGCCCCGCCGCACTTGACCGGCGTGGTCATAATTGCTGCAGATGCCGTGCGAGCCGACGTTTCCCTTGAGACCCTCGATCGCGTCCCAGTCGACCTGGATTCCCGGCGCGACGACCAGGAAGTCGTAGCCGACCGTCCGGCCCTCGCGGGTCACGACGAGGTTCTCGTCCGGGCGCAGCTCGGCCACGGCGTCTCGCAGCCACGTCACCCCGGTGGGGATGAAGTCCGCCTGATTGCGCTCGCTCGCCTCCTTCGGAAACACGCCGGCGCCGACGAGAGTCCAGAGCGGCTGGTAATAGTGCCGGTCCGATGGCTCGATCAGGGCGATATCGGGCCGCCCGAGCTGCCGGGCCAGACGGGCGGCGACTGTGAGCCCCGCCGTGCCGCCGCCGACGATCACGATCCGGTGGTGCAAATTCGCGGGCATGGATTCCTCAGGATGATTGCGGGATCGTGAGGTCGTGGACCGACTCGGCAGCTCACTCTCTGGCCGACGGCGAGCCGGGCGAAAGGACCTGCGAGCGGACGACCGGCGGCAGGTCCTCCGCGATCACCCGTTTGCCTGCCGGGGCGGACAGCGGCGAGTGCCTCGCCAGGTAGCGCCTTACCGCGGCATGCGCGTCGAGATCGAGGGCCCGCGGGTCCTTGACGTGCGGGATGCGGCAGAGCGTATCCGGCCGGTCTCCCTCGCGCTCGCAGGCGGTCATCGTGTACTCCCGGTCGTCCTCCAGCGGCGAGCCCCCGACGCGGATCTCGCGGATCCGCCGGCCCGTCGGGGCGCCGGCGACAAGCCGGACCGTCATCCCGGAGGGCCGCGGCAGCCAGCCGCCGAACAGCTTCTCGGGATCGCGTGAGAACACGTGCTCGGCCTCGTTCTCCCAGAACGCCCGCAGTTGCCGGCCCGTCACCTTGCCGACCTTCAGCCTCGTGGTGATCGGGAACCAGTCCCACAGGTCGGCCTCGCGGATCGGCCCGACGGGCTTCGGCGTCGCAAAGCGAAAACCATTCGAAAGCGCGATCTCGGTGCCGGTTGCCTCGCGCAGCGCGTCCGAGAGTACGTCGTCGAGATCCGTCTCCACGACATTGTACCGCATCAGGGGGGTATCCGTCTGCCCGATCACCGCATCGAGCCGTGGCCGGAGCGGGGCCAGCGTCTCGTCCACGATCTTCTTCACGGTCGGGTCCTCGGCGAGGCGATCGGCCCTCAGCTCGATCAGGTCCCACTTCCGATCGACGACCTTCCCGCCCCGGACCGTGAGGTCGAGCCGGCCGAGGAAGGAGCCGAAGCTGCCCGGCTCGACCACCCAGGTCTCGCCCCGGACGACCGGCTCATAGGTCCGCTCGTGGGTGTCGCCCGAGAGCACGAAATCCACCCCCTTGAGCGTCTCCGCCAGGCCGATCGATTTGGGCAGCCCGACATGGGTCATCAGCACGACCACGTCGACCTTCTCCTCGCGTCGCAGCCGGTCGACCAGCGGCGGAAGCACGCGGGAATCGTCATAGATCAGCCCCTTGCTGTAGCCCGGCGGTTGGCGCCGGGGGACGTCGGGATCCGTGAATCCGATGACGCCGACGCGGACGCCGCCGACCTCCTTGATCAGATAGGGCGGGAACAGCCGCTTGCCCGACGTGGCCTCGCGGATGTTGGCGGCGATGAGCGGGTGGCGGAAGTCGCCGGCCCGCTGTTTCAGGGCGTCGGCCCCGTAGACGACCTCCCAGTTGCCGGGGATGCCCAGGTCGAGCTTCAGGGCATTCAGCGGCGCGACGACCGCGCGGCCCTCGGTCCAGGCGGCGGCGGCTGAGCCCTGGATCGTGTCGCCGGCATCCATGAACAGCACGCGGCCGGGCCGCTCGCGGCGGATCGTGTCGACCGCCGTGTCGATCCGGGCGACTCCGCCGGCCATTGCGGTCTCATCCTGGCCGCGGTGCCAGAAGAACTCGGCATGCGGCTCGAGCTGGGCGTGCAGGTCGGCGATGTAGAGCAACGTGATCGAGCGCGACCCGTCCTCGGGACCCGGACCAGCCGCCGCGGCGGGTCGCGCACCCGCCGCCAGCAGTCCGCAAACCGCCGCGATGATGATCCACTTGCTGCCGGTCATCGGTCGTCCTCCTCTCCTGATGTGGTGCAAGGTCCGCCGGCCGGCACGGCATGGTCGATGCCGGCCGACCGGCGATGATGCTCCGGTATTCCGTCAGTACTTGATGATCTGATAGCCCTTCGACACCAGTTCGGCCAGGGTGACGATCGAGTTGGGCACGACCGCGTCGACGCCCGGCTCGAGTTTCTCCTTCGGGATGTTGAATCGCCTGATCGCCTCGCCGCAGACCAGGATGCGGACCCCGGCCTGCTTCGCCTGCTGGATGAACACCGACGTCTGGGGCGGCTTCGCCGTGATTTCCTTCGAAAAAGCCTGGACGCCCCGGCCGTAGACCAGCAGTACCGAGTCATCCAGGTAGCCGGATTTCAGCGCCATCGCGGAGTGGCGGATCGCCATGTTCACCGACTGGGAGGTCCTCCAGCCCGGTGTCAGGACGAAGACCATCTTGCCGTGCCCCTTCGACCCTGCCTGCGCGGCGGTGCTCTGTTCCACGGCCCCGGCCGTCGCGGTCCCCCGGGCCATCGCCACCAGTCCGGCCAGGGTGATCGCCAGCCCGACCACGATTCCCACGGTTCGACGATTCTCGATCATGGCAGTCCTCCTGTTTCTTCTGAGATCCAAAATGCTCACTCAATCCATCGCCACCGGCAGCCCGGCGGCCTTCCAGGCGGTCATCCCGCCGAGTACGTTTGAGACGTCCACGTAGCCTTCCCGCTTGAGGAACGACGAGGCGATCGAGGCGCGGTAGCCCGTGCCGCAGACGACCGCCACCGGCCGGTCACGAGGGACCTCGGCGAACCGCTCCTCCAGGGTGCCTCCGTGGATGTGGTGCGCCCCGTCGACGTGCCCGGCCTCCCACTCGCGATCCGTCCGGACGTCCAGCACGAACGGACGGTCGGCCCCCTTCAGCCGCGCGGCCAGGTCGTGGACCGAGATGGTGTCGAGCCGTCCCAGCGCGTAGCCGTGCGTCTCCCACTCGGCCACGCCGCCCTCGAGGTAGCCCTGAACGTCGTCGAACCCGACGCGGATCAGGTGCGTGACCACCTCGGGCACGTCGGCCGGGTCGTCGGGGACGATCAGCGTCGGCCGGTCGTACGGCAGGACCCAGCCGGCCCATGTCGGCAGGTTGTGGCCCAGCGGGATGTTGATCGAGCCCGGGATGTGGGCGGCGGCAAAGGCCTCCTTGGCCCGCACGTCGACGATCAGGCAGCGCTCGCAGGCCCGCTCGTGGACCTGCTTCGCTGTGAACCGCTTTTGCCCCGGCCACTCCGGTCCCAGGGCCCTCGGTCCCTCGGCATTCACTCGCTTCATCCGCCGGAAGTAGGGCGGCGCGATCGGCATCCCCTTCAGCAGCGCGGCCACCCACTCCGGTTCGTCCTGCCGCTGGAGCGCCCCGTTGAACCGGCGCTCGTACCCCAGGCTCGAGGAGCTGCGCGACCCGATCGCCTTGCCGCAGAGCGAGCCGGCCCCGTGCGCGGGGAAGACCTCGGTGAAGTCGGGCAGCGCGGGCAGTCGCTCGAAGACACTGTGATAGAGCTGGTGGGCGAGAACCTTGCGGGCCTCCTCGCCGAGCAGGTCAGGGCGGCCCACGTCGCCGACGAACACGAAATCACCGGTGAACACCAGCCAGGGCGTCTCCTTGCTCCGGGTATCGTCGAACAGTGCCCAGGCGATGTGCTCGTACGTGTGGCCGGGAGTATGAAGGGCCTTCAGCCGCACCGAGCCCAGCGCGATCTCGTCGCCGTCGCCGACGACCCGGTCGGCGTAGGGCGGCGTCCACTCCTTGCCGCCGAGTCCCGAGACGATGATCTGAACCTCATCGTCCAGCCGGTCCTTCAGCTCGGCCGAGCCGCTGACGAAATCGGCATGGACGTGCGTCTCGAGGACGTGCGTGATCCGCAGACCCTCGTGCCTGGCAATGGCCAGGTACTCGTCCACGTCCCGCGTCGGGTCGACCACGGCGCATTGCCGGGTCTTCTCATCGCCGACCATGTAGCTGTAGATCGCCAGGCCGGGGATGAATCGCTGGTGCAAGAACATGGAGTCTCTCCAACATCAGAGAACGCTTTTCGCCACGATGAATGCGGCCACGGCGACCATCGCCGACGCGAAGAGCGTCTGCAGGCCCGGCCCGCCCAGGCGGCGGCCCGTCAGCGTGCCGAGCTCCATCCCGGCCAGCCCCCCGGCGACAAACAGGGCCGTCAGTGCCAGCGGCACCGGCCGGCCGGCGGCCAGCGACGACGCCACACCCGAGGCGCCGACCATCGCAATGACCAGCAGCGAGGTGGCGACCGCGCGGTGGATGCCCATCCCGGTGACGAGCACCAGCGCCGGGACGATCACGAACCCGCCGCCCACGCCGAACAGGCCCGACAGCACGCCCGAAGCCAGGCCGGTGACGATCAGGATGGCGAAGCAGCGGGAGGTCAGATGCAGCCGCCCCTCGGGATCGCGTCGACAGGACGGTCCCCGCTCGCCGGCCGGGATCGGACCAACCGACGCCCGGACCGCCCGCGCCTCGTCCGGCCGTCGCGTCGCCTGCACCCACATCCGAACGGCGACAAGTACCATGAGCGCGGCAAAGAGGACCAGCAAGACTTTCTCGGGCACCCGGCCGCCGATCCACGCTCCGACCGGTGCGCCGAGCATCCCGGCGGCAGCGAAGATCAGGCCGGTGGCGACCTCGACCTCGCCCCGCGCCAGCCGCCGCAGGGCGCCCGACAGCGCGGTGGCGCCGACCGCGGCCAGCGAGACACCGATCGCCTCGCGAGTCCGCACCGCCAACCCGTAGACCAGCAGCGGCACGGCGAAGATCGACCCGCCTCCGCCCGTCAGCCCGAGCGAGAAGCCGACCACCATGCCGAAGAGCAGCCCCAGCCCGGCGTGGACCCCGCCGCCCGATCCCCAGGTGACCGCCGCGACGACGGCCACAGCCGCCGGCAGGCCCGCGGAGATTAGCGGGAACACGCCAGGGCCTCCAGCTTGGTCCGATCGCCCCGCCGGCTCATCCCCGCCAACCGGACGGGCACGACGACCCTCAACCGACCAAGGCCATGCTCACCATCGACCCGAGCCATCCCGGACATCATCCGCCGGCCAGTTATCCCGATCCGTGACATCGTCCTTCGCCTCCCTCGTTCGGATGGTACGCGCCGCCGATCCCTCGTCCGGCTCCCAGCTCCGGTCGGTCCGGTGCGGTGACACCGCACAGGTCTCGCTCATTCACGTGGGCACGCCCATCCGCGGCAGCACCCAGCGGTTGAGCACGATCCACAGCACCACCACCCCCAGGACCCAGAGGCCCTCCATCATCGACATTCTCCGTATCATCGCGTTGGACTCGCTCCGGCCGCGAAAGCTACAATACACTCTGTTTCCCCATGGACTATATTCCTTGTTGGTTAATAAGTCAAGCCCCATGGATGCCCCGATCCCCGACGAGTTCCTCGATCTGATGGCCGAAAAGTTCCGGATGCTGGCCGATCCGACCCGGCTGGCGATCCTGCGTGCGCTGATGCCGGGGGAACGGAGCGTGACGCAGGTGGTGGTGGAGACCGGCGCGAACCAGGCCAACGTCTCGAAGCACCTGAAGATGCTGGCGGAGGCGGGACTGGTGGCCCGCCGCAAGGAGGGTTTGCAGGTCTTCTACCGGCTCGACGACCCGCTGGTCGAAAAGCTCTGCAAGCTCGTGTGCGAGACGATCGTCCACCAGGCCCGGGAAGACGTCGAGCGGCAGAAGAAGCTGCTCAATCGCTGGGGCGCGAAGAGAAGGCCATAGGGACGACCCGCGGGTTTAACGGTTTACTGACCCATCCGGCCGCCGCAGGCATGCCAGCTTCGAGCGCATCGCAGATGGGTGGCTCAAGGAGGGGCTGGGCCGGCCAGAAGTCTGTCCCGGCAGGGCTTCGAGCCCCCGTCAGGGGGCGATATCCAGACGCGCGCGCCGAAACCCGAGGAGACGGCAACAGTCCCCGATTTGACCACCTTCGGCCTGCCTGCCGAGGCGACGGTCGACCCGTTCAACGGCCAGCCGCTGAGGGTCAAAAGGGACCCGCGCGGCTGGGTGGTGTACTCCGTCGGCCCCAACGGCAAGGACGACGGCGGCCGGTTCGAGAACGCCGCCGACATCGGCGTCGGACCCGTTGAGCCCGAACCGCTGCATCAAGAACAGCGAAGCAAAAACGACGATTCTCGCTGAACACCACCCCGGCCGGGCCGCGGGCGATCCGCCCAGGCCAGGCTCGAACCAGATGGTGTCCAGCGAGCCGTCTCGGACGCGCCCTTGCCGAGAACATCCTGGCCGAGGAATCTGTCACAAAGGCGCGCGGATCACCGTGCGCGACGGCTGGACGCTGACCGTGTACTTGACCTTCTCACGCACGGGCTTGCCCTGAGGATTCTCGAGCCACAATTCCACGGGAATCTTCAGGTCGAAGCCGGCCGCCCGAGTCGCGCCAGAGACCTCGTAGCGAGTCAGCTTGAATCCAGCCTTCCACGACGGATCGGCCACGACAATCGACGGGCTGCCACCCGTCACCTCGTCGATGGTCCGGCCTTCGCGCCAGGCGTCGAGAGCCGTGGCCAGCGTCGCGCGGGCCTGGTCGGGATCGACCGGTTGCTGGCGGCCGCAGCCGGGCACTGCTGTAACGGCCAGCGCCGTCAGGCCAATCGTGGCGAGGCATCGGCAGAATCGTCTCATCGGTGGGTCTCCTCATTCGTCAGGCCGATCAGTAGGAACTGGCGCTGATGACCTCGCCGCCGTTGCGCGATCCCAGCGCGTTCCACGTCACCATGTTGACCGAGTCCTTGACGAAGCGCACCGAGCCGTCGCACATCGAGACGTTGACGCCGCCGGGGTGGTAGCTGTTCGCCGTGTTCATGATCCGGCCGGGAGGGAAGATGCACGAGCGTCTGTTCGGAGTATTGACGTGGTTATACATCGCTGATGTGCTTCCCTCGAGCCAGGGCACTCCGTCGGTCGACAGCCCCTGGTACGACAGGTTCGTCGCCGGGAACCCCTGGCACTGGGTGATCGCGAGCAAGGGCGTGGCCGGCCAGGTCTGGGTCCAGAACTGGTCGGTCTTCTCGGTCGCGATCGCGTTGGACATATCGCCCAGCCCCATCTCGCTGAAGGCCGCCGTGTTGCTGGTGCCGTCGGTGATGTCGGCGACCCGGGTCCGGCTGACCGGGTAGAACACGCCGTTGAACGGAGGCAGGCTCGTGTTGAAGTTCCACGGGTCGCTGACGTCGTGAACGTAGTCGATGGTGTTGCCGGAATTCGGGTGGTAATCCGTGCCCGCCTGCCCTGGCGGCAGGTTGCCCTGCTGCGGGTCGGACGGGCAGAGAAACGAGCTGACCGACGTCGCCATCGCCGTGTTGTTGCCCGGATTGCCTCTCAGGATGCTGTAATTGATCGTGTTATAAACGACCGACTGCTCCATGTAGGGCAGGAGCATGCTCAGCCCCGAGTACGAGACCGGCTCGGGGAAGCCGAAGCCGGGGGAGTCGAACCCCATGCTCATCGGGAAGCAGCCCATCGAGTCGTGGTAGTTGTGCATCGCCAGGCCAAGCTGCTTGAGGTTGTTGGTGCACTGGGCCCGTCGGGCCGCCTCGCGCGCTGACTGGACGGCCGGCAGCAAAAGTGCGATCAGCACCGCGATGATCGCGATGACCACCAGAAGCTCGATCAACGTGAATCCGGCTCGCGTTCGTCTCATGATTCGTGGCTCCTCATTGAATGAAACGTGTTCGGTTGAAAATCAAATCCGCCAGGAATGGGCCAGGACGCCTGATTGGCGCGCCCGAATCCCCGGGTCCTCATTTCGAGCCCCACGCGGGTGCGGGGCAGACGCCGGGCGTATCCAGGACCGACCGCCGAGGCGCGCAGTCCGATCGAGCAGGTCGTTCCGGGGACCACGCGGCACGATCGATCGGTCAGTCGTTTGTTCAGACGGCCCGGTCGGGGCGAGGCGGGTGGAAGATCGAGCTGGCCCGGCGCACGGGGCGCACGGAATCGGCGTGCGCGGCGAGGAACGACGGCCCGGCCGACGGTCCATCCGCGGGTCGCGCCTGCCAGGCCCAGAAGGCGAGCCGCCCCTCGAACGCCCCCGACGGGACGGCCGGAATTGCCGGCGCCTCCGAGCACCAGAACCCCGAACAGTCGGGGCGCTCCCCCGGCGTGCCGGGCAGATCGGCAGGCGCGAGCAGGTCGCGGTCCAGCGTCGCGTCCAGGAAGGAGAGCCGTGCAAGGTCATCCCACGGCTGCACGAGATGAGAGCAACCCGCCCTCGTGGCGCAGGGCGCGAGCAGAAGCAGGGCCAGGAGCGTGATGACGGCCCCCGCCGGCGATCGAACCGGGCGGTTGAACGGACGTGATCTCATCGTTCGTCGTCTACCTGGAGTTTGTCCCGGAACGGCGGATGATCGGTGCAGGGTGGGCATTGCCCACCGGTTGCGGCCTTGAATTGGCGGGATTTCTTCACTTCTTCGTGTCCTTCTCCGGCACGCCGATACCCATCCCCTCGAAGACGTTGTCGCGTTCGAGCGGGATCTGGAAGGCATCGGCGACGCGCGTCATGTAGTGGCAGCGGCACGCCCAGAACAGGACGTCGAGCGTGCGCTCGGTGCCGAAGTGGTCCACCAGCCGGGCGATGTCGCGCCCGTCGATCGACCAGGGTTCCCGCGACTGCTTGCGAGCGAAGAGGAACGCGGCGCGATCGCCGGGTGGGAAGGACGACCAGTCCCCGCTGGCCAACCGTCGCTCTCGCTCATCCAGTGCCGACTTGTCGAGGCCCGCGACCGCGAGCAGCATTTCGCAGTGCCCCATTCAGTAGAAGCAATGGATCGTCCGGGTGACGATCCAGAAGAGGCTCTCCTCGAAGACGCGATCCTGCCTTGCCTCCTGGCCGAAGGCCCGGGTGCAGGCCGACCACGCGGCCGCCAGCTCGGGCTGGTAGCCCATCGTCACCAGGCTCCAGCGGATGCGGACCGGCTTTGGCGGTTTGCGATAGTCCGCCGGCATCGCGCGGAGGACTTCCTCCCACGACGGGACCCGAATCCGGCCGGGGCGCTCCATCTGCCCTTCGAGGCGGCCCTTGAGATCGCCGAAATCCATCGATAGCCAGGATGCGTCGTCGATCCGCTCAGGCTCCTCGGGGATGGGCCGATCCTCGGGGCGCCTCCGCTCTGGCACTGGCGGCGGGTCGGCCTTCGGGTCGAACCGGATCTTCGGCGGCGGCAGGGGACCGCCCGGCTCGATCGAGACTCCCAGCGCCAGGATCAGCCGGTCCTGGAAGTTCGCGTAGGCCAGCAGCAGGACCATCGCCACGACACGCGATTCGCCGTGATCGGCGATCAGCCGCGCGACGTCGGCGTCGCTCACCCGGGACGCGTCGACGGTCATCTGGTGCGCAAAGGCCAGCGCCGCCCGCTCGGACTCCGGCCATCCGGCGCGATCGCCTCGCAGGTTCCTGAGCCCGGCCTCGTCCAGGCCCGCGCGCCTCAGGTCGGCCTCGGCGTAGGCCATGGCATAATCGCAACGATTCGCCCGGGCGGCGATCCACCGCATCTTGCCCCGCAGGATCGGACCGAGCGGACTGCGCGTCCGATGCATCCGGTCGAGGTCCAGCATCGCGGCCGTCGTCCGCGGCAGCGCGCGGGCCGTCGCTCGCGCCCACGCCGGCAAGGGCTGTCCGGCGCCGCTCTTCGCGGCGGGCAGGAAGCGCCAGGCTTCCCGGTCGCTCAGCACGGGCAGGTGGGCGACCGGCTTCTCGGTCGGCGCGGTCCGCGCGGCCGGCTCGTCGCCCCAACCTGTCGCCGTCATCAATGTCGTCGCAAGCGCGGCGGCGAGTCCGACGATTCGGGTCGACCGGCCATCTCCCGTCGACGGTGGACCGGCAGAGTTCGATCGCTTCATATCATGCGTCTCCTTGAAAGCTATCCAGTCGATATGTTTGCATTGGGTATACCGATCCGTTGAACCGGCCTGCCGGGTCTGGTCTGTTGCAGGTGGCGGCTCTGCCCACCGATCCCGCCCGATCAGGGCGACAGGAGCCCCGATCAGGCCGGTCTGATCTGGTCCGGTCCGGTCCGGTCCGGTCCGGTCCGGTCCGGTCTGGTCTGGTCCTGTGTAGAAACCCAGTCGCCTCGATCCGAGCGCAATCCCGCCGGCGCACCTGCGACCGGGACGGATCGACGATCGAATCGCATCGCATCGAATCGCATCGACTCGACTCGACTCGTCCTGGCGCGCACGGCGGCACGCGGCGCGCACGGCGGATTGACCGGGTTGTTCGAGCGGTTCGCCCTCAGATCTGGGTCGATCGGCTAGCGTCCGGGCGCGGACTCGCCACCGCCGGGGGATCCTGGACGACGAACGCCGTCACGCCGCGCAGCCGCGGCCGATAGTCAACGCCTCGTCAGGACGAGCGGCCCGTCTGAAGGGCGCGGGGGGCGTTCCGGAATGATGGTGAAATGGCGGGGATGCAGCGGCGCGTCGGTGATCCGGCCGCGGATGCGCTGCTCGCCGGCCGTCGGCGGCAGGGGCGAGGTCACGCACCAGTCATCGTGACGTGGCGAGATCGAGGGCGCGGGAGCATGCGGCAGGTTCTGCCCTCGCGAGCACGACGGACCCGAGCACGGCCGATCGCCGCGCGGGGCCGACGGCAACGGGTGTGTCCGATTCGCGTCGAGGTCCTTCAAGATCGACAGCTCGGAGACGGAGAGGGACCGTCCGACGCTTGAGGCGACGTCATGACCGCAGCTTGCCTCGGCGGCCAGGGGCGCAAGCGACAGCGCCGCGAGCAGGAGGACTGCCCGGGCGAAGTGGCGCCTGGTCTGGCCGAGGAACCGGGAATTCATGAAATCGCGATGGGCTGAAGGAACGACGATCAGAAATCGCGGTGATTGTATCCACAGAGAACCCGGAGTGCAAGTGACCAGAAGGCGCCTCTCGGGTGCCGCGCGATCGGCCCGGTCAGCGGGTCGCGGCGGTCGGGCCGGCCGGGGGCCTGACCCTGGCCGCATCCTCCGCCTTGCAGGCCGCCAGACCCCTGCAAACGTCGGTGACGAACCGGCGCGCGTCCTCCAAATCCGGAACGACGGACTGAGCCCGAAGCACCGCCTCGAGCGACGTGTTCAGCAGCCGTCGGACCGCTGCGCGATCGCCGGCGCGCACGGCGCCCTTCGCCTGCTGGAGGATCGCCGCCAGGAGGACCCAGACGCGCAGACCAACCTGGCGAACCGGCGACTCACGTCGCCGGGTGCTTGTCCTCACGGCCTGGACCCGGCGACTCACCTCTCCGGTTCGCGCGAAAGTTGACCCGGCGACTCACCTCTCCGGTTCGCGCGAAAGTTGACCCGGCGACTCACCTCTCCGGCTTCTCCTGGATGGACCAGGGCACCCAGCGCGGCGGCCTGCACCTCCTTATCAGGCTGCCGCTCGCCTCGGACACTTGCCCGATGTCACGGCATTCGCCTATAATCACAGGCGCGATCTGATCCGCATCCATTACCCGCGGCGAAGGCGGGCGACTCGCCCATCCTCCGGTCTCCACGGGCCGGATCAGGTCGCTCGCTCCGATGAAATCGGACTAGCTGGTCCGAATCCGATCGGACCGGACCGGACCGGACCGAATCGGCCGGACCGGCCGGGCTCGGGGGACGATCATAGATCGG
>JAKAUH010000758.1 GCA_021818605.1 Planctomycetota bacterium | reverse complement strand
GGAGTGCCGAATCGTGACCGGGTCGCGTTCGAGGAGACGCCGTGTCCGCACTCGGCCCGCGCGAGAGAGGATCCCATGAGCGTGCCGACGAGGAGCACGAGGAATGCTCCCATGGCATGTCGCCTGGCTCGCTCTCGGAACGAGGGTGCCATCGAGTCTCGGGTCATTTGGAATGAGATGGATCCTGACTATCCAGGATGCTAACCGTGCGGACGACGTTTTGCAAGGCACGCCCCGATGGTCTTCGTTTACACGATCGTCGCGGGTCGGGCATTCGTGTTCTGTCTCATCGAGGATCGTGCCACCCGTGGCAGTCGGGTAGCAGACGGTCGGCCTGCGAGGGGCCCCAGGTGCCTGGCCTGTAAAAGTGGATCGGCGGCGGGTCCTCGATCGCTGGCTCGACGATCCGCCACTGGGCTTCGATCGTGTCCTCGCGCGAGTAGAGGCTGGGGTCGCCGTCCATCGCCGCCTGCAGCAACCGGGCGTACGGAGGGACCTCGTCGACCGGTTCACGATGGGCGATCAACTCGACGGGCCGGAGGTCGTCACGGTCGCCTTCACTCCGCACCACCGCACCCATCGCGATGACTTCCTCGGGGTTGAACCGAATTCTCAGATAGTTATTCGAACAGTCCAGGGTATTCCCGGCGAACGACCGCTGGGGCGGGGTGTGGAACCGCACCATGACCTCGGTCACGGTTTTTTTCAGGGACTTGCCGGCACGGATGAGAAACGGCACGCCCGCCCAGCGCCACGAGTCAATGAACAGCCGGACCGCGGCGAACGTCTCGACGTTCGAGTCAGGCGCGACGCCTTTCTCGTTTCGGTAGCCCTCGTACTGGCCGCGGACGACGTCCTCCTGGCTAAGCGTGCGTAGGGCGCGCAGCACCTTGACCTTCTCGTCGCGGATACCGTCGGGCGCACCGGCGCCCGGGGGTTCCATGGCGAGCATCGAGACGACCTGGAGCATGTGGTTCTGGACCACGTCGCGGATCGCGCCGGCTTCCTCGTAGAACGAGCCGCGGCCCTGCACGTCGAACTCCTCGGCCATCGTGATCTGGACGTCCTCGACGCAGTCCCGGTTCCAGATCGGCTCGACGAACCGGTTGGCAAAGCGAAAGCTCAGGATGTTGAGCACCGGCTCCTTGCCCAGGTAGTGGTCGATCCGGAAAATCCGCGATTCGTTGAAGGTCTGGTGGAGAATCCGGTTGAGTTCCCTGGCCGATTTCAGGTCGCGGCCGAACGGCTTCTCGACGACCACGCGCGCGTCGTGGGCGCAGCCCGACTCGGAAAGGTGCTGCGCGACCGGGCCGAACAGGCTGGGCGGGATCGCCAGGTAGTGTACGGGCCGGCGGCTCGAGCCCAGCGCTTCGCGTAGCTTGACGAACGTCTCGGGATCATTGTAGTCGCCGTCGACGTAGCGGAGTCGCTCGACGAGCGAGGCGAAGGCCGCGTCGTCCACCCCGCCATGGTGCTCCAGGCTGTCCCGCGCCCGCTCCTTGAGGTTCTCCAGCGTCCAGCCCGACTTGGCAACACCCACGATCGGCACGTCGAGCCGTTCGTGCTGAACCAGGAACTGGAGTGCGGGGAAAACCTTCTTGTAAGCCAGGTCGCCGGTGGCCCCGAAGAAGACCAGGGCGTCAGCGCGTCGCTCGGTCGTGCTCATCTGGGTCGCTCCGCTTGGTCAGTTGGTCAGGCCTTCTTCTCAAGGTGTCCGCCGAAGGCGAACCGCATCGCCGAGAGAACCTTGTCGGCGTAGTCGTCCGTGCCGCGCGAGCTGAACCGGGAGAACAGCGCGGTCGAGAGGACCGGGGCCGGCACGCCCTCGTCGATCGCCGCCTGGACGGTCCACCGACCCTCGCCCGAGTCCGACACCCGCCCCGAGAAATCCGCCAGGTCGGGGCTCTTGCAGAGTGCCTGCGCCGTCAGGTCGAGCAGCCACGACGCGATGACGCTCCCGCGCCGCCAGACCTCGGCGATATCGGCGACGTTCAGATCGTACTGGAACAGCTCGGGATGGCGCAGCGGTGCCGTCTCGGCGTCGACGTCCTGCGACGACTTGCCGATCCCGGCGTGGTTGAGGATGTTGAATCCCTCGGCATACGCGGCCATGACGCCGTACTCGATCCCGTTATGCACCATCTTGACAAAATGCCCCGCGCCGCTGGGCCCGCAGTGCAGATAACCCTGCTCCGAGGTCCCGCCAAGCTTCTCGCGCCCCGGGGTGCGCGGGGCGCCGTCGATCCCGGGCGCCAGGGCGACGAAGACCGGATCGAGATGGCGCACGACCTCGGTTTCGCCACCGATCATCATGCAGTATCCACGCTCGCGCCCCCACACGCCGCCGCTGGTGCCGACGTCGACATAGTGGATTCCCCGAGGCTTGAGCGCGGTTGCCCGCCGGATGTCGTCGTGATAGTACGAGTTGCCGCCGTCGATCAGGATGTCGCCCTTCTCCAGCTTATCGGCGAGCTGGTCGATCATCGAGTCCACCACGGCCGCGGGCACCATCATCCAGATGGCACGGGGCGGCTTGAGCCGGGCCAGGAAGTCGTCGAGGCTCGTCGCGGCGATCGCGCCCTCCTTGGCCAGCGCGGCCGCCGCCTCGGCGTGGACGTCGTGGACGACGCACTCCTGGCCCCGCTCCATCAGCCGCCGCACCATGTTCGACCCCATCCGGCCCAGACCGATCATCCCGAGCTGCATCGTCAATCACCCTCGCCCTTTCTTCGCCCGCCACGGGCGGGAGGAATGGATCGGAACGGGTCGAGTCGGACCCGATCAGATCAGATCAGATCAGATTGGCGGTGCCTGTGCCTCGTCGCCGCCGACTGACCGGACCAGCTCGCCTCAGAACAGCAGAATCTGGACCGCCATCGCCAGGCCAACCAGCGCCAGAATCACCGCGATGCTCAGCGCGCCCCCCAGGCTCAGCGCCGGGTTCTTGTTCCCGTTCCGCAGTGCCTCGATGTACTGGTAATGGCGAAGCGCGGCCGTCACGCTAACGAACACCCCTACAACTACCATGCCGAATCCCATCCAGGGGGAGATCCGGTGATGGGTCGGTATCTCGATCTTGCCGTCCTGGAACCCCGCATACTCCCGGAGCCAGAAGGCGAATCGCGCGATCAGGAAGCCGAATCCCATCAGCGCCACCGACGTCCGCACCCAGGCCAGGTAAGTACGCTCCGCCGCGAGGTAGACGCGAGGATCGTCGACTGCCGCGGGTCCGTTCGGCTCGGTTCTTGCGGCCAGCGGCGGTCGCGACTCGATTCCAGCAGGCTGCATGATTCGACCGCCACGTCGGCGGCGTCCTGGTTCTCGGTGATCTCCGTGCAACTATA
>JAKAUH010000349.1 GCA_021818605.1 Planctomycetota bacterium | reverse complement strand
CTCTACACCCGCGGCCTGGTCGGCCCGCTGGCGCGGCTGGAGCTGAAGGAAGCCCTGGCGCTGATTCCCACGAAGGGCGATGAGCGTACCATCAACGACTTCCGCGGCCTGATCGCGCAGGCGATCGCCGATATCCACCCCGCCGAGGCCGAGCGGCTAATCGGCGCGATGACCTGGAACAACTCCGAGACCTACAGCGTGAAGACCTGTCGGCGGATGGCGACAGTTGCCCTCGACCGTGCCCATCGAATCGCCGGGCGGATCAAGACCGACGTGTTGCGCGCCTACGCACTGGGCCGGATGGCCGAGGAGATCGCCGCGAAGGACCGCGCCGCGGCAAGAGCCCTGCGCGCCGAGGCGTTCCGGGTGTTCGGCGAGTCGCTCGAGTCGGGGCCGGGCGGCGTCTGGGGCAGCCGGTCGGCGTCGATCATGGCCGCGGCGCTGTTGCCCGGCATCGAGCGCGACGACCCGGACCGACTGGCCGAGGCTGTCGATCGCGTGATTTCCCTGCGCTGGTATCCCCGCCGGGGGATTGACCTGACCTCGACGTTCCCCGACACCAGCCAGATCGACGCGATGCGTACCGACGCCGCGCTCGCCGCGATCCTGGCGCGCTACGACCACGAGCTGGCGCGATCCATCGCCGGGCCGACCATCGACCGGCTCAAGACGCCGCTGCCGAAGGAAGACGAGCGGTTCTTCGACGCGTATGCCGTCCTGCCCTGCCTGGCGCTGGCGGATCCCGACGCGACCGCCCAGTTGGTCGAGGTCATTCCGGATCCCAAGCAGAACGGCGGGCGCACGTCGCGCGATGTCTGCCGCCAGATCGTCGCCGAGGCCCTCGCCCGGCCCGAGTCCGAGTTCTGGACGATCATCCGCCGGGCGTTCTCGGACCTGGAGATTGTGGAGCGGGAGGATTGAGTCTCGGAAGGGCGGTTGGCAGGCGCAGGGTGGGCATTGCCCATCGGCCGGCGCCCTGAGCCGGTGGGCGATGCCCACCCTACGGAACGGTGTCGATTGGCAGGCGCAGGGTGGGCATTGCCCACCGGTCGAAAACCGCCGATCGTCCGGGGGCTCACTCGGGAGCGGCAGCCGGCTGATGGCGACCCGGGGCGATCAGGCCGGGCAGCGTGATCGGCTCGGGTCCTTCGACCCTGAATAATCGCGTGCTGATTCCTTTGGGGCCAAGGTCTTCGGTGTCGGCGTTGTCGAGCCGGGCCTGGCCCGAAGTCCCGACCGGCAAGCCGTTGACGACATATCGACCTGCTGCGTCGGTCACCGCGTCGAAGCGCAGCTCCGGCCGCACAGGAACCGGCACGGGATGGTCCCGCCCGAAGAAGAACAGGAGCGCGGCGTTCTCGTCCCTCGTTATCCAGACCTGGACGCCCCATCCTTGCAGGGGCCGGCCGTTCGCGTCGACAACCTGGCCCGTGAGCCGGGCGGCCGGTTGAAGCTCGATGGCGACCTCGGTCTGCTGGTCGGGCCTGAGCCCGGTGATCGCGGCGATCGAGCCATCGGGGCTGCGGGCATACAGACCCTTGCCGCCCTGCCTGGGTGCGGCCAGACCGGGTCCGATCATGGCGAAGCGGCCGTTGGCATCGGCAAGTGCGGCGGCGATCCACTTGTCCTCATCGTCCAGGGCCGTCACGACCGCGCCGGCGACAGGTCGGGGCGGGCTGCCCCGGCGGTCCAGCACCCTCCCGGACAACCGCGTCTCGCCGCGCACGAGGTGCCAGTCGGCCTCCATCAGGACGTCCTCATCCCCGACGGTGCGGTCGAAGCGATCGACCTGCGCGCCCTGGATGATCGAGACCGTGTACTCGCCCGGCGCGACCCGGAAGCTGAACCGGCCGTCGCGATCGGTCTCGCATCGGCGCCGGAGAGTCGTGTCCATCATCGAGTCCTCGCCTCGCAGGCGGCTGCCGTATTCGTCCAGGAGGACCGTGTGCCCCGCGATGGGACGCGCCTCGGGACCGAGCCGGAACCGACCGCGAATTTCGGTGCCGCGGATCAGCGTGAGGTCCGGCACGTCCCTCGGACCGGCGTTTCCCGCGTCGATCTCGGCCTGGCTCTTCGCCGCGAGCTTGCGGTCGTCGACGCCGACGATGTAGGTGTGGCCCGCCGGAACGAGCAGTTCGTACGTCCCATCGGACCCAGTCCGGGTTATCTCGCGGGCCTCCACGACGCGGTCAACGTAGTCCTCGGCCATGCCCCCGGCCCTCACCACGATGCCCGCGGCGGGGCGGCCGTCGGGATGGGCGACCCGGCCGCGCAGGGCGACGGTGCGGACCAGGCGAATCGTCCCCGCGGCGGATCCAGATCGAGTTGGCGTATTTTGATAGGTGAGCGCGCGATACGCGCTCCCGGCGACCACCATCGGGCAGCCCCCCTCGAGATCGGCCGGGACCCAGTCGAACGTCGCGATGCCGTCGCGGTCGGTGCGGGCACCGGTCCACCGGCTGTCTTTCAGGCTGACGCTCGCCAGCTTCGACGGCCGCTTTGCCCATTGGGGATGAAGCACCACGTTCGCAACAGGGCGGCCGCCCACGTCAATCGCTCGAACACGCAAGGTCCAGGCGCCGTCGAGCGTCAGGGAAATCGCACCGGGCAGCGGCGGCAGATCGCCGATCGGCGGGAACGAGCGGTAATTCTCGAAGTAGGCGAGCCCCGCGCCGGGCTTGAATGCGAGGACCGCATCGACCTGGGTATGCATCGGGTAATGCACGACCGCCCGACCGGTCGCGTCGGTGCGGCTCGAGGCGAGGGGTTGTCCGTTCGACAGCAGCTCAACCCTCGCGTCCCGCACCGGCCGGGCCTTGCCGTCCTTCACGGCGACCTCGACGTAGCGGGCCGGGGCCAGCGCGATCCGGGCCGGTGCCGACGGCTCCGCACTGTCGTTCGACTCGACGAATGTTGCCAGTCCCTGGAGCCGCCCGCCGTCGGCTGTCGCGATCAGCCTGGCCCGATCCTCCATCGGAGCCGGGACGCGGACGAGGAACCTGCCATCCGGTCCGGAGACGACCTCATCGGGCTCGCCGGACCGGCCGAGCACCCGGACGGATGCCCCGGCAACCGGTTGGCCGGCCGCGTCGATCACCACGCCGGGGATCGACCAGGTGGGATTTTCGGTGGAAGGATTGTCGCTCGTCCTCTCGGAGGCCGCCGGCACAGGTCCGATGGCCTCGTTCGAGCGAACCCCGGCTCCGGCCATGGCGAGGGCCGCCAGGAGCAGCATCAGGGCCGCGGCGACCAGGCTGCCGAGGACGTGCGGCCGTTGCGACCCGACGGCGGCCCTCTCGATCGCGACCGGGGCCGAGAACATCGCCCGCCCTGACCGAACCTTCCTCCGTT
>JAKAUH010000319.1 GCA_021818605.1 Planctomycetota bacterium | reverse complement strand
CCAAACGTCTGCGCGACCCGCAGACCGGGCATCGTTTCCTCGACCGGCTCGAACCGATCCCGGTCGGCGGACCCGGCGATGGACATCGACATCGCCGGTTCGCTCGCGGGTCCGGGCCGGTCGGCCGACTTCTCGCATTTGCGAGTCATGCTCGCCCGCAACGGCGGGGACGAGCCACTCCGCGGGCCGGCGGGCCAACGTTGGAGCGCATTGCCGTCGCGTGGCTCACAGGGGAGAGACGTAGGGATGCCGGCCCGGAGCCGTCCGCCGGCCCGGTCCTGACTTCTATATGAGGGGGCTCTGTCCCATGGGCGTTCGAGCGCATTGCGGTTGTGTGCCGCACGGGCGAGAGACGGAGGTTCGAGGTTGTCCCGGAATCCCACGAAGTGGGCGCCAGGACGTAGCCGGGAGACGTCGCGTCAGCCTCCTGGACCGCAATGCGACCGCTCCTCTCTCCGTTATCGTGTCATCCACCCGGCCGCGACCCCGCGTGGCGTGGCGGGGTCGCGGCCGGGTGGGTCCGTCGAGAGGAATCGGTGTATGGCGCTGCGCTGCGGTTCGGTCCGAGCCCGGAGGGCTGACGCCCCCCGGCTACGTCCGATCGCCCCCTGACGGGGGCTCGGAGCCCTGCCGGCACCGACGCTTCGCCGGCCCAGCCCCTCCGTGAGCCACCCATCTGCAATGCGCTCTACTAACTTACGGTGGGGGCCTGCAAGAAAAGCCCTGGTTTTCCGCAGGAAACGGAGATTCTCGCCAGGATCCCGGCATCCTGGCCCGTCGCCCCGAGATCCACTGCGGCTTACACGCGCGATCCGGAGTCGATTTCGTCAGCGTCGCTGAGCCTGGCGCGGTCCCGATTCGATCCGACTCGACTCGACTCGACCCGATTCGACCCGGCCGAAGTAGGTCAGGCTCTCAGCCTGACGCGGTCCCGATCCGACCCGACCGAAGTAGGTCAGGCTCTCAGCCTGACGCGGTCCCGATCCGACCCGACCGAAGTAGGTCAGGCTCTCAGCCCGACGCGGACGCGACCCGACCGAAGTAGGTCAGGCTCTCAGCCTGACGCGGTCCCGATCCGACCCGACCGGGTCAGGCTGAGAGCCTGACCGACTTCCGCTCCGGGCTCGGTCTCTCCGGTCGTCGTGGGCCGCGTTCCTCCCGGCCCGGTTCCCGTGCGACAGACTCAAAGAAAACCCGGATTTCACGCAGAGACGCAGAGAAGGCAGAGACGCAGAGAAAACCGGGGGAATCGAAGACACAGACTCAAAGAAAGGAGACGGTCGCCAGGATCCCGGCATCCTGGCCCGTCGCGCCGAGATCCACTGCGGCTTACACGCGCGATCCGGAGTCGATTTCGTCAGCGTCGCTGAGCCTGGCGCAGTCCCGATCCGATCCGACTCGACTCGACCCGATTCGACCCGGCCGAAGTAGGTCAGGCTCTCAGAGTCAGAGGATGTGAAAGAATCGTCGAAAAGGGGCAGAGAGCAGATAGAAGAGAGCGAAGCAGCATAACAGCACACAGATTCTTCACTTGCAGCCATTCGCTCTCTTCTATCTGTTCTTCGGAATCGATTCCTTCACAGGCTCTCACTTCTTCACTGTGATTGGCTCGACCGGGAACACCAGGTCGTCCTGATCTCCGTGCATCTGGCCGGGGACCATGAACAACCCGTTGTCATCGTGGCAATCGGGGCCGGCGCTGTAAATCAGGCGAGTCTCGCGCGGCCAGTTGGGAGGCTGCCAGTTCTGCGGGTATTTCCTCGGCAGCGCCACCGACCGGGCCAGCGTCGTGTAGCCGAACAGCTTGCCCGTGAACGGGTCGAGCGGCAAGGCGGATAGTTCCGAGGGGACCAGGTCGTCGAGCCTCGCCGGGAACTTGCCGTCGTGGTGGATCATCCACGCGCGGGTCGCCATCACCAGCATCACGGCCCGCCGATTCGCTTCGAGATCGTCCGCCCGCGAGAGGTATCCGCCGATGTTGAATTGCAGGAGCCGCTGAAGAGCATAGCGATCCGCCTGGCGGACCTGCCCGTAGACCTCGGTGTCGAGGTTGAAGCTCCGGTATTGCCGCTGCCATGGCTCGATCGAGGCAAATTCAAGCCCCCTGGCCGTGACGAGGCGGTTCAGCCGCCGGACGCGGGCGAGCTCCCAGGGCGTCGTCATCAGATCCACGAGCAGGAACTCCTCGAACATCGGCGGACGGTTCGAGCCCTCGGACATGGATTCGATCAGGAAATCCTTCAAATCCTGATGCGGCATGTCGATCGTGCGCTCGAGCAGCGTGCCCTCGGCCCGGATGACCTCGGTGGGCGAGACCATGTGCGGCAGCGCCAGATAGGCGGCGATCGCCCCGCGGAGCCTATCGGGCGACTGGCCCTTGGCGTTGGCCCAATCGATCGCCAGGTTGAGCCCGCGCTCCTCAATGGCCTGCGCGGTGAATCCCTGCCAGCCGAGTGCCCCCTGGCCGACCTGGTGGGCCATGCGCCAGAGCAGCACGACGTCGTCCCAGGCAGCCGCCAGGTCGCCGCGGGCCATGCGGCGTCGCGCGTGGACGTCCAGCGCCAGTGCCAGATTGAGAGGCGGTCCGATTTCCCATCGGTCCTTCAGCGTGATCCTGTCCGGCCTGAAGAACCAGCATTCGGGCCGCGCCACGGCGCGGCGGATCAGGTCGAGCGCCTCGGGGTGCTGATCGAGGTCGATCGGCTCGCGGCTACCCGCCGGACCCGTCGGCTTGCCGAACGCGATCGCGAGCTGCCCGGCCTCGCGATAGAGTTCGGCCGCGTTGTGGTCGGATGGCACCGGCGCGGCGGTCGCGACGGTCCACGCCGCGGGCGGCGTGATCGGCCCAACGTCGGGAATGCTCCACGCTCGCCAGGCGGCCAGGCTGCCCAGACACGTGATTTTCACGCCCAGGACCAGCAGCCCGAGCCGGATCCATCGCCCCGGCGCGGGACGCTCCAGCAGCCAGTCGCCGCACCAGGCCCATGAGATGAACACCAGGGCCGCCGGCAACACGGCCAGCCCCCAGACCGGGATCATCCCAGCGGCGAAGAGACCCATCTGGACGCCGACCAGGACGAGCGCGAGCACCAGGGCCACCGTCCACGCCGTGATCCCGCGCGGGAGCACCATCCCGCAAATCAGCCCTGAGGCAAAGATCAGCGCGAGGTTCAGCGCGAAGAGGATCCCGGGCGACACGAGTCCCTGCGGATGCCATCTGATCCCCATCGCCAGCAGCGTGAGCGCGGGCGCCAGTGCCAGCGCCGTGCCGAACAGCCAGGTCGTCACCTTCGCCAGCCAGACCAGCCGCGGCCGCGCCCCGTGATGGACGAGGAACCGATACGTCCGCCGC
>JAKAUH010000984.1 GCA_021818605.1 Planctomycetota bacterium | reverse complement strand
CCGTCCGTTTGACCCTGTCCGACGGCCTCATCACTCGCGTTGAGACCGGCGCCGAACCCATGGCCGGCGACGAGCGCCATGCCGTTGCGATCCCCGGCCTGCCGAACCTGCACAGCCACGCCTTCCAGCGGGTGATGGCCGGGCTGACCGAGCACCGGGATGGCGCGTCCGGCGACGACTTCTGGACGTGGCGCGAGGCGATGTACCGGTGCGCCGACCGGCTCGGGCCGGACGACGTGGAGGCGGTCGCCGCCCTCGCGTTCGCGGAGATGCTCGAGACGGGATTCACCCGTGTCGGCGAGTTCCATTACCTCCATCACGACCCGGCCGGCCGGCCGTATGCGGACCCGGCGGAGCTGGCGGCCCGCATCATCGCCGCGGCGGCCTCCAGCGGGATCGGACTGACGCTGCTGCCGGTCTTCTACGCGCACGCGGACCTCGGCGGCCTGCCGCCAACCTCGGGACAGCGGCGATTCGTCACCAGTATCGACGAGTTCGCCAGGCTGCTGGATGCAACCCGCCGGGCCGCCGCCGGCATGCCGGGCAGCGTCGTCGGAATCGCGCCGCACAGCCTCCGCGCCGTGACCCCGGACGAGTTGCGGGAAGTCGTGCCGCTGGCCGGGACCGGCCCAATCCACATCCACATCGCCGAGCAGGTCCGCGAGGTGGAGGATTGCCTGAAGTGGTCGAGCCAACGTCCGGTCGAGTGGCTCCTGGACAACCAGCCTGTCGACGGCCGCTGGTGCCTGATCCACGCGACGCACACCACGGCGGCCGAACGGTCCGAGATCGCGGCCCGCGAGGCGGTGGTCGGCCTCTGTCCCATCACCGAGGCCAACCTGGGCGACGGGGTATTCGACGCGCGGGCATTTCAGGCGGCCGGCGGGCGGTTCGGCATCGGGACCGACTCGAATGTCCTGATCGACGCGGCGGGGGAACTGCGCCAGCTCGAATACACCCAGCGCCTGCGGGCGCGGCGGCGGAACGTCCTCGCGGGTGGGCCTGGAGGGTCGACCGGCCGGACGCTGTTCGATGCCGCTTTGCGCGCGGGCGTGCAGGCCCTCGCGGCCGGAGGCCGGCTCGAGACGGGGCAACCCGCGGACATCGTGACGCTCGCGACCGACCACACGGCGATCGCATCGAGGACCGACGACCTGCTGCTCGATGGCTGGATCTTCGCCGCCAGGAGCGGGACGATCGATGGCGTCTGGGCTCGTGGCCGGAAGGTGGTGACAGGCGGCCGCCACGTAGCGCGCGAAACCCTCGAACGACGCTTCCGCACGGTCCTCGAGAAATACCAGGGCTGAGCCAGCGCCATCCGAACGGGGAACGCCAGGAGTGCGGAGCGACGCACCGAGCCCGTTCAGCGCCCGTCGAGGCTCGCTGATGGCTCTCTCGCCGCCCATCGACCCTGAACCGAACAGTGGCATGGGACACCTCGGGTCTACCCCTGTTCCGCTAGATTCTTCAACCCGTCGATGGTGCGCGCTGCGTCGGCCGGCGGAATCCGCCTGAACCAGTAGAGCGTCGAACGGTGGAATGGTGCCCGGTCGGGGATGCCGGCGGTCCGGGTCGGTCGGTCGGGAGACAGAGCCCCCGGCTGCAAGGCGACCTGCGCCGGATGGGAATCCGGTTTCCGGGCGTGCGCCAGGCGATCGTTCACAGCTCCGGGTGATCGCGCCGGGTGGGCCGGCGCGGGTGGTTTCTCGAGCGAGGAGCCGGTCATGAGATATCGGAGCAGGCGAAATCGAGGATTCGTGGGTGGCGCCGGGATGTCGGCCCTGGTGGTGGTCGCCGGCTTGCTGGCGGTGGCGCAGTGGGCCCGGGGTGCTGCCGGCGCGGACGAGCCCCGGCAGGCGAGGCCGGGCGGGAAAGCGCCGGCGGACGCCAACCTGGAGCGGGACCTGGTCGTGCACGAATGGGGCACGTTCCTGGGAATGAACGGCTCCGACGGCGCTGCGCTGGACGGGATGTACCACGAGGAGCACGCCTTGCCGGGGTTCGTGCACGGCCGGGCGCGGGATCAGCTCCGGCTGCCGATCATGCTCACCAAGGGTGAAACGCCGGTCATCTACTTCTACACGCCGAGGGCCCTGAACTTGCGGGTCGGCGTGGACTTTCCGATGGGGATCTGGACGCACTGGTATCCGCAGGCGATGCTGGTGCGGCCGACGCTGGCGCAGCAGGCCGAGTCGCCCGACCGGCCCGGCAACGGCCGGGTCTGCTGGGCGGCCCGGATCACGCCGCCAACCGGTGCCGCCGCGCCCCTGCCGGCGACGAGCCGCGACGCCCTGTGGAACTTCGCGCGCGACGTCGACGCGGCCTTCGTCCAGACGAGCGACGCGGCCAACGGGCCGGTGCGCGCCGAGTCCGAGCGATTCCTGTTTTACCGCGGCCTGGGCCAGACGCGGCTGCCGATGCGGATCGAGGCGGCTGGCGGGGGAACGCTCGCGCTCGAGACCGACCCGAACCTCGGGGCCGGCGTGCGCCACGTCTACGTGTTGAGGGTCGAGGGCGGCCGCGGGGCGTACGCGTATCGTCCCGCGCTGGGGCCGGGCGAGCAGGCCGCCGGCGTGATCCCATCGATGGACCGGGCGCTGCCGCTGGCGCGGTTCGCCGACGCCATGGCCGACGACCTGGCGGCGCGGTTGACGGAGTCGGGCCTGTACCCCAGGGAGGCCCGCGCGATGGTCAACACCTGGAAGACGAGCTACTTCCAGAACGACGGCGTCCGCGTGCTGTTCGTGCTGCCGCAGTCGTGGACCGACGCGACGATCCCGATGCGCATCCATCCCCGGCCGGGGAAGCTCGTCCGCGTGATGGTCGGGCGGCTCGAGCTGCTCAGCCCGGAGCGCGAGCATCAGGCCGAGGCCGCCGTCCGCGACCTGGCCGCGCCGGACGCCGCGCGGCGGGAGCAGGCGTTCGCCTTCCTCCGCAGCCAGGGGCGTTACGTCGAGCCGATCGTCCGCCGCCTGGCCGCCACGACGAAGGACGAGTCGTTGCGCGCCCTCTGCCGCCGACTGCTGCTGACCGGACTGGCGACCGACCTCCGCGCCGCGATGTATGACCCGGTGAACGGCAGTCGGGTCAACGTCGGCCCGATCGAGCTCCGCTGTCAGCTTGCCCGGCTCTACCGAGAGATGGGCATGCCCGAGGAGGCGAGGGCCGAGGCCGCCTCGGTCTGGAAGAAGCTTCGGGAGCGGACACTGGGGCCGAATGCCTGGAAGGAGGATGACCCGTTCGTCCTCGCCACCCGAGGCGCCTTCCACGAGGCCCGCGGCGAGGACCGCCGCGCCGCCGAGCTGTATGCCGGCTCGATCGAGCGGCTCGCCGCGAACTGGCTGCGGCCGAACCC
>JAKAUH010000952.1 GCA_021818605.1 Planctomycetota bacterium | reverse complement strand
GAACCCCGTTTTCGTCCTGGTCGACGGCCAGCCGATCCGCGCCTCGAAGAAGTCGGCCGAGTGGTGCCTCAAGTCGGTCGACCAGTGCTGGTCGCAGAAGGAGAAGGCCATCCGCGCCACCGAGAAGGAGTCCGCGCGCAAGGCGTATGACGTGGCGCGCGAGGCCTACCGGCGGATTCTTTGCGAGAGCGAGGGGGACTGAGGTGCGAAACCCTCCAGTCGAGCCTCGCCGACCGTCGCTCGCGGTCGCATGCCTGTGCCTCGTCGTCCTCGCCTGCGGCGCCGTCCGGGCGGATGACCAGCGGCCTCCCGCGGCCGACCTGGTCATCCGCCACGCCCGGACGATCACGCTCGACCGCGACTCGCGCATCGCCGAGGCCGTCGCGATCCGCGGCGAGCGGCTGGTGGCCGTGGGCCCGGACGCCCAGGTCGCCCGATTCATCGGACCAGCCACGCGGGTCATCGATGCCGACGGCAAGGTTCTGCTGCCCGGGCTTTATGACAGCCACGTCCATCCCCTGGGCGCGGCACACAGCGAGAAGGACCACGCGATCCCGGCGTTCGACGCGCTCGGCGACGTGCTGGGATACTTCGCCGAGCGGGCGAAGGTCCAGCCGAAGGGAACGTGGATCGTCGCGCGCTACGCGTTTCCCACCCGGCTCAAGGAGGGCCGCTTCCCGACCCGTGAGGAGCTCGACCGGGCGGCCCCGGACCACATGGTGCTCCACCAGGGCGGACCGGCGGGTGTCGTCAACACCCTGGCCCTGCGGCATTCCGGCATCACCCGCGACACGCCCGACCCTCCCGCCGGCCGGATCGTCCGCGACCCGACGACCGGCGAGCCGACCGGCATGATGCGCAACGCCTACTCGGTGCTGAAGGGACTGCCCGATGATGCCTATGCCGACTCGGCGCACCCCGACCGCAACCGGGTCAAGGCGCTCTTCGCCCGTTACAACGCGCGGGGCCTCACCAGCATCGCCGACCGAGCGGCCGACGTCGCCGCACTGCGGCTCTATCGCGACCTGCGCGACCACGGCGAGCTGACCGTCCGGATCAACGCGACGAGGATCATCGGCCCGCCCTTCGCCGACCGCGCGACGATTATTGCGAAGCTTGGCGCGCTGGCCGCTCCCGACTCGTCCGGCGAGCCGAATGGTCCGACCAGCGTGGGCGACCGGTGGGTCCGGATCGGCCCGGTGAAGGTGTTCCTCGACGGCGGCATGCTCAACGGCACGGCCTACATGCGCGAGCCCTGGGGCGTCGGCCCGACGTACCAGATCACCGAGCCGTATTACCGCGGCCTGCTGTTCGTCGCCCCGGATCACCTGGCGATCCTCGCCGAGGAAGCCGCGCGCCGCGGCTGGCAGATGACTGCCCACTGCGCCGGCGAGGCCGGGATGGACGAGCTGCTGACGGCCTACGAACACGCCGACCGGCGAGTCGGCATCCGCGGCCGGCGCTGGCTGATCACGCACGCCAACTTCACCTCGGCCGACAACCTGAGGCGATGCGCCGAGCTGGGCGTCGGGGCCGATCTTCAGCCCGCCTGGCTCTGGAAGGATGCACGGACGCTCCTCGCCGTCCTCGGCCCGAAGCGAATGGAGTGGTTCCATCCCTATCGCCGGTGGTGGGACGCCGGCCTCATGATCGGCGGCGGCAGCGACCACATGATTCGCACCGATCCGATCGACTCGACCAACCCGTGGGACCCGTGGCTCGGCATCTGGATCGCCGTGACCCGCTCGGTCGAGGGCCTCGCGCCGCTCAACCCCGACCAGCGGCTGACGCGTGAGGAGGCGCTGCGCTTCTACACGATCAACAACGCCTGGCTGCACCACGAGGAGGCTGAAAAGGGCTCGATCGAGCCGGGCAAGCTCGCCGACATCATCCTCGTCGACCGCGACCCGCTCAGGTGCGCCGTGGATCAGCTCCGCTCAACGGTCGTCCTGTGGACCATTGTCGGCGGCCGCACGGTGTACACTGCAACCGGCGGCCCGACGGCCGTCCGCCAGGCTGATCGACACTGAGTTATCGCCACCGGGCAGCGCCCCGGTCGCTCGCCCGATCCGCCCGCGGACCGGCCCCACGAGCCGCTTCACGGCTCCGTGAATCCGGTCGGCGATCCGGTATCGCAGCGGCAGCAGGACCGGATGCTCCGCCTCGACGTTGTCAGGCGGCCAGCCGATCGGCCGGCATTTGTCGGCCAGCGCGCGGCAAGCGAATACGCCCAGCCGCCAGCGCGCGAGCGCCGCGCCGTGGCGCTGGTAAAGCGCGACGAACTCGGCATCCTCCACGGAGCTTCCCCGCGTCTGCGACTCGTGATGGATGCCCACCAGCGTGCCGAAGTAGTGGCTCCGCAGGCCCGCCTCGAGCGCGCGGAGGCACAGGTCGACATCCCCGTAGGCATTGGGCATCAAAACCTCGTCGAGCCCGCCCAGCGTCTCGAACGTCGAACGTCGCGTCATCGCGCAGGCGAACGTGATGCCCATCGCGACCCGCTCGTCGTTCACGTATTCCTCGATGCCCGACGAGTGGCCGAGCGAGTGGAATCCGCAGATGTAAGTCGGCCCATCGCAGACCTTGATCCCCCCATGCTGAACCGCCGGGCCGCCGGGATAGAGCAGCCGGATCCCGACGAACCCGCACGAGGCCTCGACAACGAGGTGCATCGCCATCGTCTGGAGGCAATCCTCCGAGACCAGCTCGACGTCGTTGTTCAGGAACAGCACCAGGTCCCGATCGCGAGCATGCCCGGCGACGGCCGCATTGTGGATCCGGCCATAATTGAAAGGTCCGTCATGTTGGATGAGCGTGTAACGATTGATCCGCTCGCCAGCCAGCCACGATCGAATCCGCGCGGCCGTCGCTGGGTCCTGCGACCGATTGTCGACGAGCAGGACCTCGAGCGAAAGCTCGTGGCGCTGCCGCTCGATCGCCTCGAGACAACGGATCGTGAGCGCGGCCTCGTCCCTGAACGGCACAATCGCCAGCAGCGTCGGACGGGACTGACCCGCCCGCGGCCGGAGGCGAATCGCAGGGAACGCCTGGCCGGTTTCCGGCGACGGAGGCACGATGCGGGTCGACACGCCGGTGTAGATGCGGGACAACCAGGCTGCGAGCCATGCCTCGCGAACGCTTCGGGGCATCTCGTCATCGGTGGACGATCCCGGCGCGAGCCGCTGGTAATGGAGGAAGAATGGCACGCCCTCGGCGCGAGCCCGGCCGCTCGCGGCGATCCGGATCATCAGGTCGTGATCCAGCAGGCTCTCGTGACGCGGGCGAGGAACGTCGTCGCAGCCGGCCGCGGCGCGCAGCAGGTCGCGCCGGATCATCGCCAGGCGGCCCACCGAGTTGGTGCGCAGCAGCGTGAACAGGTCGAAGGGCGGTTTGTAGTGAAACCGGATGATCTGCCCGGCCGTCGCGTCGATCTCCGCCTCGTTCGAGTAGACCAGGTTGATCGACCGGTCCGCGGCCAGGTGCCTGGCCAGGATCCCGAGCGCGCACGGATGCAGCAGTAACGAGTGCTCGACGAAGCCGATGAACGCGCCACCGGTCGCTGCGATGGCCGCTTCCCTCGCTCCGGCAGGCTCGGTCGCCCCGGAAAGCTCGAGCAGTCGGATTCGAGGGTCTCTTCGCGTCCACTCGCGTGCCGCTGCGACCAGCTCATCGGCTTCACGATCAGAGTCGACCAGGAGCAGTTCCCATCGCAGCCAGCTCTGGAGCCGTAGCGACAAAAGGAATTCTTCCAGCCAGCGCGACCGGGCGTCTTGCAACGGGACGATCAGCGAGAACGTCGCGGGGCAGGGGAGCTCGGCGAACCGGTCGACCTCGTGCTGAAGGCAGCGAACCAGGCAGGGTGTCTCCGAGTGCCAGCCGAGGTACCACGGGACGGCCGCCAGCAGCCGGGACTCGGGCGACGAGCCCGCGATTGAGGCGCGATACTCCTTCGCCAGCCGGGCGTACTCGCGATCGTCGATCACGGCCGCTGCTCGCTCGCGACGAAGGCCGGGGCCAGGGCGAGCGATGCTCGCAGGTGTGGCGCCCGCACGGAGGCCCGCGCCCCGATCACGGCCGCCTCGTAGGCGGCGATGATCCGCTCGACATCCCGGTGGCTCGACGCAATTCCGAGCGCATCGGTGAATCGTTGCATTTCGGCCGGCAGCGCCGCGGCGGCGACCAGCCGGTCGGCCCAGGCGCCCGAGGAATGGACAACATCGATCCGATGGAAGGCCGCCAGCTCGCGGAACACCTCGGTCCGGCGCGGCGATAGCGCCTCGACGGCGGACGGGTCCACGCGCGGATCGCCGTCCCAGGTCCACGGCTGGATCCCCGGCGTTCCCTCGATCCAGACGACCCGGTCATCGATTCGCGCGAGAATCCGCGGGTCGAGCACGCCCGGCAAGGCATTGGCGACGAACACCGACGACCGCCCGGCCAGTCCGTTCGCCAGCTCGATCATCGCACGCGTCGCCGGCTCATCCGTCAGGCCCGAAACGATCAGCAGGACCCGCATGTCGCGCACGGCGTCGAGCCGCTCGCTGAACGCCGCGCGCAGCCTGCCGATCGCCGCGGCCAACGGCGGATGCTCGGTCATCGCCGGCCGCGGCACCATCTCACCCAGCCGGTCGATGTACTCGACGAGGCTCCTCGCCATGCTGCCCGAGATGGCGCTCGGCGACACCGAGACCGATTCGAAGATCCGCGCCTTCACCGCGAGCTGCTCCTCGAACAGCAGCACGGACCGTTCGAACGCGTGGCGCACGGTGCGCTCGTGGTATCGGTGCGCGTTGAGCGACTCCGGCGCGAATGCGATCTTGCCACGGCGGATCCGCATCACATAGAACAGCCAGTCGCCGCCGAGCCGCAGCCGCTCCAGGTCCTCGCGCTCCTCCAGCACGTCGGGCCGGCGGAAGACCACCGCGCTGGCGTTCGGGATCGTGTTCCGCTGGCTGAGGGCCACCTCGATCTCCTCGGCCCCCGGCGCGACGTATCCTGATCGCCACCGCGTCGGCGCGAGGTCCTCGGTGGCAAACAGGTAATCCTCGGCGTACCGGCGGCCGTCGTGCCCGATCATCGACGACTGGCAATAGGCCAGCATGACGTCGGGATCGCGGAACTCGGCGACCAGCCGCTCGAGCAGCTCGGGCCGGCAGGTATCATCCGACTCGGCGATCCAGACCAGTTCGCCCTCGGTCAGGTCGAGCCCTCGAAGCCACTGGCGAAACGTGCTGCCGTTGTTGGTCTCGTTCACCACCAGCCGGAACGGCACGGGCGACTCCTCGCCCAGCCGGCGCGCCAGGTCGACACTCGCGTCGGTCGACGCGTTATCCAGGAACAGGATCTCGTAGGGCAGGTATGACTGGCCGAAGATCGACCGAAGCCGCTCCTCCAGGTACGGCGCGTAGTTGTAGTTTGGCACGATCACCGAGACCTTCGGCTCGAATGACCGACCTGAACCGACTGGCGATCCCTCGCCGTGCGGCCGAATCCAGACGTCGCAGGGTCCCGACGCGGGCGTGCTCTCGACGGCTGGCACTGGAGATACCGGAGCGCCGACGCGCCGGAGCGAATCCAGCCGCCGGTTGACCGCCGACGCCATCCGCCGGGCGTGCCGGACAACCCGGCGCGCCTTCCGCACCAGCTTCCAGGCCCGGCTACCGCGGATCTCATCGAGCTGGTTCCGCAGGGCCGACACCTGCTGCCTGGACCTCGCATTGACGAGGAACAGCTCGCGCAGCATCAGGTTTTCGGCCCGGAGCGCCGCCAGCTCGCTGCGACATTTTTGCGGGTCCCGATCGCGTGTCTCGTCCATGACGTTGGTCCTCGTTCAGCTCAGCCGGCGCGGACTTCGGTATCGGCCGGGTCCGGATGGCCCTGAATGAGCCGCTTGGCCAGGCGGTGGATCGGCCGGAGTGCCTTGACCCGGTCGTTGATGGCGTCGGCGATCCGGTAGCGCAGCGGCAATGGCGGCGGCTCGGTCATCGGGCCGGGGGCCGGTTCGTCGTCGGACTCGCCGGCCGCGGGCGGCGGGTCGAAATAGCCCCAGCGTGCCAGCAATAATCCCATCGACAGTTCAATGAGACCGTGATACGGCCGCGGAATCTGCTCGAGGTGGGGCCGCAGGCTGCGCAGGTGGTTCCGGATCACCGAGACTCGCTGCGTCATGGCACCTGGCGCGATGCGATAATAGAATAGCGGCTCCGGAATGACCTCAACGTGATAGCCCCGCAGAGCGAACCTGGAATACGCCTCCCAGTCCTCGTGGCCGACGTTGCGGTCCTCGGTGTATCCGCCCAGCTCCAGCAGGGAGCGCCGGCGCACCAGCGCATTGGCGTCGCCGAACGTGTTGCGGATGGCGCACAGCGGCAGCGCAGCCCCGGCGAACAGGAAGCGATGGGCCGGGATCGTTTCGGCCGTCGGCGGGCCGGTGCTCTCGAACCTGTCGAGCTGGCAGGTGATGACGTCAGCTCCGGTCTGCCGCGCGACCTCGGCGAACGTGGCGACCTCGAACGGCCTGGCGACGTTGTCGTCGTCCATGACCAGGATGTACTCGCAGGTTGCCGCGCGGGCCGCCGCGTTGCGCGACGCGCCCAGGTACAGGTCGCGCTCACGGATCAGCCGCCAGCCGCGACGGTCGAATTCATACTCGGCGACAATCCGATCCAGCTCCTCCTGCACACCTTCGCCGGGGCTGCCGTCGTCGAGGACGATCACCTCGTCGGGTGCGCGGTCCTGGTCGATCAGCGAGTCGAGCGCCTGGCGCAGGTAGTGCGGCCGGTTGTAGTGGTTCAGGCACACGCTGATCGTCGGCAGGTCCGATCGCGCCGGTGGAAGCTCGACCGGCTCGAGCTGCTCGTGCCAGCGAACCCAACCCTCGGGACCCGGGATGTGTCGCGCACCGGCGGGATCGGGCAGCTCCCAGCCCTCGGCCCTGGCCCACGCGAGAGCCGGGTCGCTCGCCGGCCAGGCGAAGTCCGCCAGCTCGGCCGAGCGTTGCTCGATGTAATCGCATTCGAGCTGCGACTCGATCCGGATGATGTCGTGCGATGCGCGGCGGATCCATGCCGACGCACCGAATAGCCCGACGACGCAGGTCGTCCGCCTGAGTACCAGACCCTGCCGGCGCGCTGTTATCGCGTAGAACCCGCATCCCCCGCGCTCGGCGAAATGCACGAAGTCGAACGAATCATGGTCGCGAAGCCACAGGTACACGCGATGGCTCACCGCGAGCTGGGCCGACGTCGCCGACAGCGGGATCGGGCTCTCGGGCAGCCGGACCAGCCGGATCCCGCGATCCACGGCCGTCCCCGGCTCGCCAGCGTCGGGACTGTCCGAACCCGCCGGCGCGTCGGTGTGCAGCAGCGTCACGTCATGCCCGGCCTCCTGGAGCTGCGTCGCCAGCGACACATACGTGAAGTCCACGTCTGGCTCGATTGAGCCGATATGGCTGCCGCCGATCACCAGGCAGACCCGCAGCGACCGGCCTCCTGACACGAGTGTGCGCGCTGGCACAGGCGCACTCGGCGCCGGAGATCCGGCCGGTTCGTCGCCAGCGGCCGGTGCGCCTTCGGAAGCCTCCGGGTGTCGATCCACGGCCATCCCTCCCTGTCGGCCAATCGCGGCGATTCATCCTTGCAAGTGAATACACTTTCAGGACCGTCAGGCTGAAAGCCTGACCTCCTTCATTCATGCAACGCGGGCGCGGGGCGCGTCCGGGGTGATCACGCCCTCGGCGTGGTCCGCCGTGTACGTGAAATGCGACGACCGGGGATCGGCTACCCACTCGGTCAGCCCCGGCGCGTCGCGGTCCTTCGGGCTGATCAGGTCGGTCGTCGGGGCGATCACGTCGAAGAACGCCTTGAGGTTCGGGTCGCATAACGACCAGTCCAGGTCCGCCGCCAGGGGCGAGATCCCCGCCTCGCACTTCGGGTTCCACTCGCCCGTGCAGAGGTACTCGACCAGCGTGTCCTCCGTCAGCACCATCCCGTGCGCGAATCCCGGCGGGACCCAGATCCATTGCGATTGATCCAGCTCGGCGCGGGCCGGCAGCTCATGCGCGATGATCCGGCCGAGGTTCGGCGAGCCCTTGCGGATGTCGAGCACCAGGTCGATCAGCCGGCCCGTCACGGCGCGGACCAGCTTTCCCTGGTACGGGTTCCACTGGAAATGCAACCCGCGGATTGTCCCGGCACGCGAGTAGCTCTCGTTCATCTGGCAGAAGCCGACCCCGCGCAGGCCGTCGATTCCGTCGAAGTCGCTCGTGCGATAATGCTCGGTGAAATACCCGCGGTGGTCCCGGAACCGGGCGAAGCGGATCACGGCCACCTCGGGGAGCGCCAGCCGGTCCACGACCACGATCTTCATGAGCCCGCCTCCTGATTCGACAGTTCGACTCGTCGCCGTCGGGCAAGGCTCTACGACAATTCCCGCGGAGTGTCAAGGCGAGCCGCGCCAACCCCTGCGAAGCGAAGCCCTCCGAGAACGGAGCCGTGCTGGCCGGCCCGATCACGCGGCATCCCGGTTCCCGCGCGTCTCCGCGGCCTCCGCTCGCGAGGCGACCGGCACTGCCCGGCTCCATGCCCGCGCCCCGACGGCCTGACCACCCTGGAGGATCCAGCCCAGGATCGTGAAGTGGACGTCGGCCATCCGTTCCTGGTCGAGGAATCGCCGATCCGCGTCCGCCGGCGCGATTCGCGACCGCGTGCCGGCGACGTTGCGCATCGCCGAGGCCAGGTCGTCGAGGTAGCGGGGGTCCTCGTCGTGCACCAGCCCCGAGATTGTGCTGGAATCCAGATCGCAGATTGTCGCGAACGGCGGCCGGACCAGCCGGCCGCTGGTCAACGCCAGCGTTTCGCGCGCCCCGCCGACGTCCGAGGCGATGAGGGGCAAACCGGTACATGCCGCCTCGGTCAGCGCGAGGCTCCAGCCTTCCCAGTACGATGGCAGCACGAAGGAATCGGCCATCCAGTAAAAGCGGCCCACGTCGACGCGCTGCCCGGCGAGCACGACGTGCCGCTCCAGGCCCAGCTCGGCGATCCGGTCGCGGAGCTGCCGCTGGTATTCGGGGTCGCTCGCCGAGCCCGCCAGCACCAGCCGCGCCCGCGGGCATTCCGCCACCACGGCGGCCATCGCCCGCATCAACAGCTTCTGCGCCTTGGTCGCGTGGATCGACGCCACGTTCAGGAAGACGAAGTCGTCGTCCGCCAGCCCCAGCTCGGGCCGCAGCTGCTCGGGCTGCTCGAGCCGTGCCGCATCGAGCCGGCCGACGTCCACGCCATTGGGTACGATCACCATCCTGTCGATGTCCAGACCCATCCGACGGTCGCAGTACCGCGCCACCTCGGCCGAGACGCACAGGTACGCCGTCGTGAACGCGTCGGCCTCGCGATAGGCGTCGATCGCACGCTCGTCGAGCCAGACATACGTGTTGTGCACCACCTGAACGAAGGGGAGCGCCAGGTCCGCCGCCGCGCGGGCGCCGTAGGTCGAGTAGTGGGCATAAACCAGATCGACCCGATTCTCGCGCAGCCACGCCCGGTAACTCGCCTCCCGGCGGGTCGTCGGCAGCGTTGCGACCTCAAGACCCTGGGCGCGGGCCTGGTCAACCGCCGGGCCCGATCGCCCCAGTACGAGCAGCGAGACCCGCAGCCCACGCGCCTTCAGCCCGCTCGCCAGGTTGAGGACCACGTTCTCGAGCCCTCCCTGCGTGAAGTCGTCGACCTGCAAGGCAACGTGCCGCGCGCCGGCCTCCTGGGCAAATGGCGTCGGCAGCTTCCGCCGGCGCACCGGCTCGGGATGCATCTGCTCGAAGAACCGGCGGTTGTCCGCGTACTGAATCGCCAGTTCGACGAACGACGCCGGCCGGTCGACGACCAGGTTGCCGATCGCCAGCAGGTCCAGCCGCGCGGCGACGTCGCGCCGGCCCGAGAAGCCGACCGCGCGGCAGCTCGCCGCCCCAGTGCGCGCCTCGTAGGCGGCGTCGATCGAGTCGAACCACGCGGCCACGATCGAGGCTTTGCGACGATCCGCGCCGGCCATCGCGTTGAGTCGTGCCGCCTCGACGAGGGAGAGCATCCTGGCGTCATCATGGGTCGGGGAGTGATCAACCGAGCCGGTCGAGTCGAGCTCGATCCAGCGATGCGAGCCGGGCGGGACGTCGGCCAGGCGACGGGTTGTTGCGGCGTCGGCGAGGATGGTCCACGGCTCGCGCTGGGCGCGGTGCCGCGACCGCTCGACTCGCATCAGGGCGGCGACGCGCTCGGCGATCCGAAGCTCGGCAGCGCGGCCGCTCAGGCTCCGGTCGTGGACCCGGTAGCGGTAGAGCGTCTCGTCCGTGCCGAGGTGCTCGATCCGAAAGGCGTGGTTGACCCGCATCCAGTAGTCGTAATCCTCGATCCCCAGCCCGGGGTCGTAGTCGCCGATCAGCCGGCCGACGATGTTGCGATACAGGAAGCACGGCCCAATGAAGTTGTCGCAGACCACGTTGATCTGCCGAGGGTTGCGCGGCAGGTGGATCTCGGGCGAGTCGGACGGGCTGCGATCCTCGGGGCGGAAGGTCGGATCGGCGAGCGGCTCGCCGCGGTCGTCGATCGCCACGTAGTCGGCATACACCATCGCCGCCTCGGGGTGATCCTTCAGGAAGGCGACCAGCCGCGAAAGCTGATCGGGGTGCATCAGGTTATCGGCCGAGGTCCAGGTCCAGAACTCGCCCCTGGCGAACGAGAACCCGTTACTCAGCGCCTTCGGGAGCTTCTGATTGGCCTGCGTGAGCACCCGGACCTTCGGATGCCTGGCATAACGCCCCAGCACTGCCTCGACGCCATCGGTCGAGCCGTCGTTGACCACGATCAGCTCGAAGTCGGTGTACGACTGGGCCAGCACGCTCTCGATCGAATCGCCCAGCAGGTCCGCCTGGTTGTAGACCGGCAAAACGACGCTCACCAGCCCCGGCACGCCGGGACACCGCGCCGCGGCACCATCGGCCATCCTCGCCGGGAGCCGGCGCATCGCCAGCGCCCGACGGATCCGGAAGACCGGCCCTCGCCGCCACAGGTAATACGCCACCGACGCCGCCAGCGGCCGTGGACCCTGCCGCGCCTTGCGAACCACACGGGCCGGTAGGTTCCATATCGACCGCCGACCGCCGAGCTTGCGTTCCATCGCCCGCCTCTCGCTTCCGTGTGTGCCGCGGCCGGTGCCCCTGGCCTCGATCGTTCGACCCGCCGCCGTGGGACCGGGTCGCTTCCCGGTCTCTATCGATTGGCCAGATGCCTCGATTTGTCAAGCCAAAACGATCGCACGCCCATTGTAGCAAGATCGACACTCTGTTAGCATGCTTTCGTGCAGAAGTCCCGGTGAAGGACGGAATATCTTGTGCTCGTTCTCCAGAGGTTGAGTCGCGCTGTATGATGAGAAGGCGGGACGTTCCGCCTGTCGCCGCGCACCCATCAAGATCGACATCATCACAAGGATCAAGAGATGATCAATCTGGCCACCCAGGCGGTCACGTCTATTGTTGCGCGCCTCGGTCAGGTCAACGGTGCTGGTGAGCGAAGGCGGTCACGGCGGAGGATCAGGCCGTTCGGCGAGGCGCTTGAGGTGCGTGATTGCCCCTCCGGGCTGGCGGCCCAGGTGACGGTCGAACGGCATGACCGGGCGGCGATCCGGCATGAGCCCGCGGCGATCCGGCATGAGCCCGCGGCGATCCGGCATGAGCCCGCGGCGATCCGGCATGAACACACAGTGCTTACCCGAGAGCACCGTGCGGCCCTGCTGCGGGCCGCTGAGCTGCGCAGGCTGCGCCAAACTCGTCACAAGACGCCGCACCAGAAGAAAGGCGCGAGCGGGGCGCCGCAGACGATCTACGTCGCGCCGAAGGGGAAGCTCCGCGGGCCGGCCGGCAAGACGGCGGCGCACCCGCTGGGCAGCCTGACCCTGGCGCTCCAGCATGCCGCTTCGGGGTCGACGATCGTGCTGGCACCCGGTGTCTACGCCGTCGACGCCAAGCTCATCGGCAAGAGCAATATCACGATCCAGGGCGCCGCGGGCGGTTCGAGCATCATCGCCGCGCCCACCGGCAACGCGCTGCTCGTTCAGGCATCGAGTAACGTCACCATTAACAACGTCGCGTTCCACGCCCCGGGCGCCGGCGGCGCGGGCGTCATCGTGCTGGGTTCGTCGGTGAACCTGAACAACGTCACGACGAGCAACACCTACGGCTACGGCCTGGTCGCGTCGTCATACGGCGGACAGGGGTCGTCGGTGAACGTGGCCGGCAGCCAGTTCGACGGCTCGCAGAACGCCGACGGCTTCCACCTGACGGCCGGCGCCTCGGCGACCATCACTGGCAGCTGGTTCGACAACAACGGCGGCTCACCGGGATCCGACAGTAATGGGATCGGGCTCGAGGGGGGCAGCTCGGCGACGATCACCAACTCGATGTTCAGCGGCAATGCGCTCGACGGCCTTCTGGCGGTCGGCAACGCCCAGGTCACGATCAGCGGCAGCACGTTCACAGGCTCGCGGATGGGTTCCGGGCTCCAGCTCAACGATAGTTCGACCGCGACGATCTCCAACTCCACGTTCAACGGCAACGGCACGGCGGCGGGCGTGACCCAGGTGAGCAACGGCCTGGACATGAGCGGGTCGAGCCAGGCAACGATCACCGGCTCGCAATTCGATGACAACACCAACGGTGGCCTGGTGGCCTCGGACTCATCGCGAATCAAGGTGCAACAGAGTTCGTTCGTCGGTAATGTCCACGGCGATGGTGCGATCTTCTTCAGCCAGGCGAATGTGACCCTGATCGGAAACACCATCGCATCCAACGGGCAGGTTGTCGGCATCACCACGGGGCTCAACGGCGTCGAGTTCTTCGGCGCACCCGGGCAGGCCAATACTTACACCGGAACCGCCGTCGTCTCGAACAACTCGTTCCAGAGCAACACGGCGAACGGGATCTTCGTCGACGGTGGCGGCAATCTCACGATCTCCGACAATCAATTCACGGGTAATGTCGTCGGCATCTTTCTCGACGGCGCAGGGGCACCCATCAACGCGACGGTCGTCGGGAATACCATCGTGACGCCGATCAACTCGCCGATCGGCAATAACGGGATCACCCTGCAGGGGACCGGCCTGACCGCGACCATCGGCGGCTCCGGCCAGAGCGCGAACACCATCGAGAACTTCTCGGACTACGCCTTCATCGTGGTATCCGCCGGTTCGGGACCGCTTGCCGGCTCGCCCCATGACAGCCTCCTGGCGAACAGCTACCTTCAGAATGGTCACTCCATCCCGAGCTCGGAGGCGGTTTACATCTCGTAGAGTCGGGCCACTCGATCAGCGTGTCGGCGACGACGAGACAGGGGCATCGCGATGCGATGAGTACATACCTTCGGCGATGGTCGAAGATCAGCGCGGAAGCGCTGGGCTCGGATCGCACCCGGTCCCGTCCGCGGGCGTTGAGGTCGAGTTCAGCTCATCCCGGCAGCCTCTCGCGGCCGATTCCAGTGGTGAGGAATCGGCCGTCTTTTCGCAAGGAGCGCGGAAGCCATGGGTGCCATCCCCGACTCGATGCTGGCCCGAAGGAGAACGATCAGTGAACGATTCCTCGCCGGCCAGGGTGTGGAGATTGGCGCCCTTCATTACCCGCTCTGGACCAGCCCGCGAGCGTCGGTTCGGTATGTCGACCGTCTCGATGTCGCTGGCCTGCGCTTCCAGTATCCCGAGCTGAACGATGTCAGCCTCGTGGAGGTCGACGTCGTGGATGACGGCGAGACGCTCGCGTCGATCGGGGATGGCACGCTCGATTTCATCATTGCCAACCACATGCTCGAGCATACCGAAAATCCCCTGGGAACCTTGCGCAACCACCTGCGCAAGGTCCGCGACGGCGGCATCCTCTATTATGCGGTGCCAGACAAGCGGCACAGCTTCGACGTGGACCGACCGCTCACCACTTTCGAGCACCTCGTTCGCGACGACCGCGAGGGTCCAGCAGGGTCGCGGCACGCCCACCTGGAAGAGTGGAGCCGCCTCGTCGACCGGATCACGCGACCCGACGAGGTGGAGGCCAAGGTCCGGGAACTGGAACGGATCAACTACAGTATTCACTATCACGTCTGGGATCAGCGGAGCTTCGTCTCGTTCCTGGACCGGGCAGGCCACTACCTCGGCCATCCGTTCGTGGTGGACCACCTGGAGATGAATACGACCGAGGTGATCGCGGTGCTTCGAAAGGCCCCGCCATGGAGGTCATGGCTCAGGGGCATGAAGCAACGCGCGTTGCAACGACTGCACAGGTAAGGCTTTCGACTCGCCGCCCGACATCCGGCGGTGAACGAGTTCATCTCACCGATCAGGAAGCGCCGAGCGTATCCCCGCCATGGCGGCGCCATCTCATCGGACGAGGACTGACGGCGACTCGAGGTTAATCCCAGCATTTTCGGCAGGGCTCTCTCATCCGCGCTCTTCAACAAGATCGCCTCATGTCATCGGCATTACCGGCCGATCCATTCATGAGAGATAAGCCGTCGACTGACGCCAGGAGAGACGTCGGGCCAGGACGTACGAGGACGGAGGCGGGATGATCACGCAGGTCGCGACCCAGCAGGAGCCCGATGTTTCCCGATGGGCGCGGCTGCGCGACGTGGGCGGGGCGATCGCCGCCTGGGGCACCTGGACGGTGATGACGATCGGCCTGTTCGTCTATCTGACCCATTACACCCGCAACATCCCCTACATGGACGACTTCCCCATGGTCCCCGTTCTGACGGGGAACCAGCCGCTGACCGCGGAATGGGCGTGGTCGCAGCATAATGAGCATCGACCGCTGATCTCGCGCCTGATCATCGTCGGGCTGTTCCGGTTCGTGGCGAACGACTTCCGCTTGCCGAGATACCTCAACGCCGGGCTCTTGTCGACGATGGCGGCGGGCATGATCCTGCTGGCGGGGCGGATGCGAGGGTCCTACCGGGCGACCGACGCCGTCTTCCCGATGACGCTCTTGAGCGTCGCCCAGACCGAAAGCCTGTTTGTTGGCTTCGCCATGAATCTGGTTCTCTCGTCAGCGATGGTGATCGCGCTGATCGCGGCGGCCGGCCGGGCGCGGCCCGGCAGTGTGATCCTGCCGTTAGGCTTTGGGCTGGCGCTGGCCGTGCTCCCGCTGACGGGCGGCAGCGGCCTGACGCTGGTGCCGGCGCTGGGGCTGTGGGTCGCGGGATACATCGCGACGGGCTGGTGGTCGGGGCGAAAGCCCCGTCCGTTGATGCGAGGGGCTGGCGTGCTCCTGCTTGCCGTCGGTCTGGCGATCACGGCGCTTTACTTCCGGGGCTACTCCCGGCCGCCCTACCATCCGCTTCCGCCGTCGTTGGGGTCGGTGGTTTCATCGATGCTCATGTATCTGAGCCTGGCCGTCCATCCTCATCTCTCGTCTTACCGCTGGCCTGCCGGACTGATCGCGGCGGGACTGGTGATCGCCACGCTGATGCTGCTGGGGATTCGCGCCCTTCGCGAGCCGGCCGAGCGGCCGAAAGCGCTGGCCTTGATGGCGATCCTCGTCGCGATGCTCGGCCTGGCCGGCGCGGTGGCGCTGTCTCGGTCGGGGCTGGGACCGACCGTGGTCCTCGCGCCACGGTATGTCACGCTGACCGCGCCGTTGCTCTGCGTCATCTATATTGCCTGGCTGGCCTACGGCGGTGCCCGCGGCCGTGTGGCCGTGCCCCTGGCGCTGCTGGTGCTGATCGGAACGGCGATGTCGGACGGATATCGGTTCAGCCGGGCCTACGGTCGCGGCCTGCTCGCCGCCGAGCGGCGAGTGGAGGCAGCGCAGGCCAGGCGCGCGTCGGTCGGCGAGCTCGCGCGGGCGGCCGCGCCGGACCTGTATCCAATGGCCGACTATGCGGACCGTTTCTTCCGCCTGATGGAAACGGCCCGGATGGGTCCCTTCGCCAACACCGAGACCACCCGGACCGCCACGGCGTCCGCCGCCTCGGGGTCGATCCGCCGGTGAGCCGGTGAGGTCTCCGCCCGACCGTCCTTCGGCCAGGGCGGTCGATCTTGCCAGCCCGGGGCCGGTCGACTATCCTCCGTCCGAGCCAGGCTCACTCTCCCCGACGGGATGGTCGGCTGGTCGCGGACGATTGCTCCAGGGCCTGATCTGCCCTGGGGTTATGTGTCGGACTCGGGAATCGTCCGACGCGACCACGACCAGAGTAGGAGGGTTGAGCATGGCGACTTCGATGAAGCAGGACGTCCCTCGGGGCGTCGTGGCAGCGGGCCGCTGGGCGACCTGGGTGCGCCGCATCGTCCGCGCCCGTTCGCGGTTCGTCGAGATCGCCCGATCGGATGGAGTCGGTCACGCGTTCCTCAAGGCGGCTCGCAAGATCGTGAAGAAGCTGGGTACTCCCATTCTGACCTTGGCCGCGCGGGTGGGCTCGCTCATCGCGGTCCATCGCCGTCCTCCGCGGCGGCTGGGCTCGTACGAGGCCTGGCTGCGGGTCAACCGCGACAATCCCCGCCGTCGCCGCGCCCTCGATACCGCCGCCGCCCGCTCACCCGGCCGCGCACCGCGGTTCTCGGTGATCGTCCCGGTGTATAACCCGCCGATCGACGTCCTGCGCGCCATGATCCAAAGCGTTCTCGACCAGTCCCTCGCCGACTGGGAGCTCGTCCTGGCCGACGACGCCAGCCCGGATCCGCGGGTCCGCACCGAGCTGGCCGAATGGCCGCGGGTCGATGCGCGCATCCGCGCCGTCGAGCGGTCGGAGAACGGAAATATCTCCGCCGCCACGAATACCGCCGCCGGCGCGGCGCGAGGCGATTTCCTGGTTCTGCTCGACCACGACGATTTGCTCCATCCCGACGCCCTGGCTCACCTGGCGGTTTACATCAATGAGAACTCGGATGTGGATCTCGTCTACAGCGACGACGACAAGGTCGATGCGCGCGGACAGCGGCACTCGCCGCAGTTCAAGCCCGACTGGTCGCCCGAGCTGCTCCTGTCCTTCTGCTACACCGGCCATCTCACGGCGGTCCGACGCGAGCTCTATCACCGGGCGGGCGGGATGCGTGTCGGCTTCGAGGGCTCACAGGACCACGACTTCTGGCTGCGCGCCTCGGAGCTCGCCCAGTCCGTCGGGCACGTCCCGCAGATCCTCTATCACTGGCGCGTCCTGCCGGGCTCGACGGCGCTGTCGGGCCACTGCAAGCCCGAGAGCTTCGAGGCTGGCCGCCGCGCCGTTGAGCAGGCCTTCCACCGCCGCGGCGTCCGCTGCCGGGTCGAGCACCCCGAATGGGCACTGCACGCCGGCTGCGCCATCTTCGCCCCGGTCATGCCCGACGACGGTCCATCGGTCGCCATCCTGATCCCCAGCCGCAACCACGGCGCCCGGCTCAGGACGGCCATCGACTCACTCGCCCGGACCACCTACCGAAATTACCGGATCGTCGTCATCGACAATGAGAGCGACGACCCGGCGACTCTCGAATATCTCGCCTCGCTGCCGCACCGCGTGCTCCGAATCCCCAACTCTGGCGGTCGGTTCAGCTTCGAGATCG
>JAKAUH010000098.1 GCA_021818605.1 Planctomycetota bacterium | reverse complement strand
ACCCGGCAGCATCCCGCCATTCGGGTCGCAGTTTGCCATGGCGTAAACCCGGCGTTTCCAGGGGGAAGCGACAGGCCCCGCGATGTTCTTCCGCTGTAGAATTAGCAAAATCGGGGGAATCTCTTCCCGCGAGGCTGGTTTTTCGTTTATTCTCAGCCGTGCACACGACAGGGCGGGGACGGAGCCCGCCTGGAACGGATTCGCACCCGCATGGACCAGCAGGGACCCAGGATGAACCCCTATCGCGATGCGTTCTACAGTCGGCAGGCCGAGTGGCACGGATACACCAGCCCGGAATTCGCCCGGAGCAAGCACCAGCAGCGCCTGGCGTATTACAACTGGTACACGCGGGACTGGCTCCCGAGCGATCGGTCCGCGCCGATCCTGGACATCGGCTGCGGCAGCGGCCAGTTCCTCTACTACCTTCGCGAGCGGGGATATCGCGATGTCATCGGCCTGGATCTCGACGAAGCCCAGGTCGAGGTCGCCCAGGGCCTGGGACTCGACGCCACCTGCGCGACGGTCGCGGATTTCCTCGAGCACGACGACCGGTCTTACGGGCTGATCACGATGCTCGACATCATCGAGCACTTCACTCGCGACGAGATGTTCCCGCTGCTCGATTCGGTCGCGTCGCGGCTGGCGCCCGGTGGGCGCATGATCGCGAGCGTGCCGAATGCCGAGAGCCCTCACGCCGCGCGGGCGATCTACGCCGACATCACCCACGAACTCGCCTTCACGCCCACATCGCTTTCCGAGCTGTTCTTCTGTCACGGCCTGAAGGTCGTGAGCTTCCGCGACCCCTGGCCGGCACCGACCTCGCCGATGCGCAAGGGCTATCGGGCGCTGAGCCTGTTCATGCGCAAGATCGAGGCGATCCGGCTCCGTCTGCTCGGCTTCGACGCGCCGACGTACTGGTCGTCGGTGATCTGGGTGCTCGCGGAGAAGCCGGCGGATTCCCGGTACGAGCAAGCCGCCCGCAGCCGGTCCGTCCAGGCCGAAGCCGGCGCCGGTAGCGTGAGTCTCTCGACCAGCCTGGTCCGTCGCCAGGCTCCGACCTCGTGATCCATGGTCGACGCCGCCCCGACCCCGGCTGCGGTCGGGTCGGGTCGGCATCGGCTGGTGTTTCCCTGTCAGCGGTCGGCGCGGATCGTCACGCCGGGTCGCAGCGTGCTCATCGCTTGGTGGTCAGCCAGGGCGAGCCGGCGCAGAAAATGAACCGGATCGCGGGTGGTTGTGACAGGCTCCAGTGGAGCTTCCACCCGTAGCGGAACGCCAGCTCGCTGGCGAGGCCGGCGAACGGCAGCGGCTCGCGCTGGATGATCCGGTATCCGCGTTCATCAACGGCGGCCGCCAGGACGCTGGGGAAGAAGTACGACCGCATCTCATCCACGGTCGGAATATCCTGGCGAGCGAGCCGCAGCCATGGCTCGCCCGGCCATGGCTCGCCCATCAGGTTCAAAAGCGCCCAGGCCGTGTGGTCGACCATGTCCTGATTGGCCGTGGCGGACGTCATCACCCCACGGATCAGATTCGGCAAGCCGGCGAGCCAGTCAGGGATTCCGCATCGCTTCGTATCGCTGACGGAGAGGAAAGTCAGAGACGGTGGCAGGCCCTCGAGGGCATGGGCGACCTCGCCGGTCGCCTTCCACGGCTGTGTTGACGGCCCGTGCTGCTTCAGCGCCCGGCGGATGGCAGCGAGGTTAAAGCCGAGAGCGACGGATCGCTCGCCCACGACCAGGTAGAGCGAGTAACCCTGGCCTTCAAGAAAGTCGATGGAGATCGAGTCCCCGCGTTCGCCGAGCTTGATGCCGGGCAGCTCGATTCGGAAGCCGCGGTCGGGCGCCGGCAGCCGCTTCATCCCGTAGGATGCCTCCGGTTGACCGCCGCGGGAAAGCTTCTTCTGGCTCTTTCGGATCTGGCGGATCTGGCGGTCGGCCTCCGCGGCCAACTGGCTCGCCAGCCGGTCGAATGCCGTCGCGTCGTCGACGGTCGCGACGAGTACGGGATGCGGCTCTGCTTGACCTGCGACGGGCGCCTCGTCGGGAACGTCGATGAGCGCCCATTCCGGACCGAGGTGGCGCACCAGTTCCTCCAACTGCTTCGCGAGGGCGTCGACTCCCAGCCCGCTCGTCATCAGGGCCAGCTCGACGCTCCCGTCCAGGCCGAGCTTCTGGGTGGCGTCGCGGATCTGCACGGTGAGCTGGTTGGTCGCGAACGACGCCAGGACGAACGAACGGGCGTCGGGTGGAATGCCCGGCAGGCGATCGGTGCGGAAGGCCGGCTGATTGAAGGCGGTCAGCAGGCCCCGTCGCGGGGCGGGCATTTCGAGCCGGAGCGAGGTCAGCGTCGCCCGGCCCTGGAATCCCCAGCGGCCGACGATCCGGACCAGGCCGTCGAGGCCCAGTTGCCGGCAGGTGTTTTTCACGACCTCGGGGACAGCGTCCGGCCCCGGTGCCCCGGCGGCGACAAGGCTCGCCACGAGCGGCTGGATCTCGGCGAAATACATCCCGTTGGGCTCGAAGCCCTTGAGGTCCTTCGCGTCCGCCACGGCCGACAGATAGCCCGGGTGCCGCGTGACGTCCGGGCACTTGCCATCGATGCTGTCGAGAACCTTCGTCACCCGATCCCGTCGCGGCTGATCCCCTGCCCGCTTCTTCCCCGATTTCTTCGCGGGGGGAACCTGGTCAACGACGAGGATCCAGTCGTCACCCTCGCGCCAGGTGGATAAACGCACTGCGCCGGTCATGTCGGTGGGTAATGGGCCGCCAAACAGGGCGCCCCACACGGCAGCCGCGTTGCCATCGTCGGGTCGGGTGTCGTCCGCGATCGCTTGATAGATGGTCCGGCCACGCATCGTCATGCTGACCGGTAGGTCCTGCTCGCTCATCGTCGCCCAGAGGAGGGCGATGAAACCGCGCATCTTGCCGAGCAGCAGCCGATTGTCCGGCCGGGCGACCCGGCGAAAGACCACCACCGCCTCGTTCGTGTCGTTGTAGAAGGCGGCGGACAGACCGTTTCTCAGGATGACATCGGCCGTCTCGGTGATGTCGTCGACCGTCATCACCTGCCCGACTTCCTGGAAGAGCATGCCATCGTACATCTGCCGGAAGACCTCGCGCAGCATCGACCCGGCCTTCGTCTTCGTGAACAGGTCGTGCGCCGCCGTGGCCTGCCAGGCCCGTGCGTGATCGTCGAGGCCCTCGTACTCGAAATACGCCGCCAGTCCGTCGGCCGGGATGTACCGCCGCGGCGATCGAGCTGAATCATTCGCCCGGGCGAGCGTTGAACAGGTCGAGGACACAGCGACTAACCGAGAGACCGCCGTCAGGCCCGCGGCCCGGGCGCCACGCGCATCC
>JAKAUH010000720.1 GCA_021818605.1 Planctomycetota bacterium | reverse complement strand
CTACCGCTCTACTGGCGTCAGGATTGGTCGGGCTGCGGGCAGAGCGGGCGGACATCGGCGACAGTCGCGAATTCGCCCGTCGTTTGCGGGAACGGGCCCAGGTGCGCATACAAATAAGAACATGATGTTGAAATTCAGTCTGAGTATGCCATTCCGGAAGGACCCTGGATGTTCCGCTCGATCGCGAGGAGGATTCGCCGAATGCGGTCGAAGACCCTCAAGCCGTTCGGCCGAGGCGTGGGGTACGCGCTTCGAATCTCGCTCAGCGATCGGAATCCCGAGGTGGCCCGGGCGCTCTCGACCGTCTTCGAAGGGGTTGACGGCGTCGAGGTGCTGGAAGGCGACCTGCTGGATCTCGACTGCGACGCCCTGGTCAGCCCGGCCAACAGCTTCGGCTTCATGGACGGCGGCATTGACCAGGCGATCGACCGCTTCTACGGCGGAGCGGCGCAACGGGCGGTACTCGATCGGATCGCCGAGCGTTTCTACGGCGAGTTGCCCGTCGGCTCGGCCGCACTGATCGCCATGGCGTCAACGAGGTTCCCTTTCCTGGTCGTCGCACCGACGATGCGAGTGCCGGGCGACTCGCGAGGCACCATCAACGCCTACCTGGCGATGCGGGCGGCGATGATCGCCGTCCTGGAGCACAACGGGACCTCGGCCTGCCGAATCGCCAGTCTGGCAGTGCCGGGCCTGTGCACCGGGGTGGGATGGATGCCGGCCGACGAGTCGGCTTCTCAGATGCGGGCGGCCTACGACATGATCATCGGCGGCGGGTGGCGGTCGATCGTGCACCCCGCCCAGGCCCCGTTTGCCCTCGACCCCGAATCCCAGCACAGGCGCATCGGGTGATCCCCGCCTGGCTCGCCGCACTGAGCCGCGTCGCGGGTCGAAGTCCCTTGTCCCTGGCGCCGCCGGACGCGACAATCATCGAATTCCCGGCCCGGCCCGCATGGTCTTTCGCCGGATCGAACTCGCAAACAGGGATGCCGTCCATCATGAGCTTCACGCTGACCTACGACGCGATCGCCCGGCGGATCGATCACTCGTTGCTCTCGCCCACCTTCGGGGGAACGGTGCTGGAAGAAGGGTGCCGGCTGGCCGCCCGCTACGGCGTGGCGAGCGTCTGCATCAAGCCCTATGCCGTCGGCCTGGCCGCGCGGATTCTCAAGGGCACCGACGTCGCCGTCGGCACCACGATCGGCTTCCCCCACGGCGGGCACTCCACCGCGGTCAAGGTGCTCGAGTCGCGTCAGGCCATCGCCGACGGTGCCACCGAGCTCGACATGGTCATCAACATCGGCCAGGCCATCGCCGGCGAGTGGGACGCCGTTCAGGTCGATATCGACGCCGTCACCCGCGTGGCCCACGATGGCGGCGCCATCGTGAAGGTCATCTTCGAGAACTGTTATCTCAACGACGAGCAGAAGACTCGCCTCTGCCACATCTGCGGCGAGGTCAACGCCGACTACGTCAAGACGTCCACCGGCTACGGCACCGGGGGCGCTACCCTCGACGACCTCCGCCTCATGCGGCGCGAGTCGCCTCCGCACGTCAAGGTGAAGGCTGCCGGCGGCGTGCGGACCCTCGACCAGATGATCGAATGCGCCGAGATCGGCTGCGACCGCATCGGCGCCTCGCGCACTGACGCCATCCTCGACGAGCTGATCGCTCGCCTCGGCCTGCCTCCCCGAAATCCCGGCGCCGCGACGGCCGACGGCGGCCGGCAGGGCCAGAGCCCGGATTCGGGCTACTGATTGTTGGGGTGCGTGGCCCCTGCCCTGGTGACCTCGACGATCTCGATGTCGTCGGGCCTGGCGACGATGAGAACGTCGCAAAGCCCGACGAACAGCCCGGTGTCGAGCACGCCGGCCAGGCACTGGAGGCGCGCGTCGAGGGCGGCAGGATCGTCGAGGTCAGGGAAGTGACAATCGATGAGGGCGTTGCCTCCGTCGGTCAGGACGAGGCTGCCGTCGGACGAGCGGCGGACGGCGGTCGTGCCGCCGAGTTCGCGAATGTGGCGCTCGGTGTGGGCCAGGCCGAAGTTGCTGACCTCCACCGGGATCGGCATGCCGCGGCCGAGGCGTTCGACGCGTTTTTCAGCGGTGATCATCGTGACGCGGTGCGATGAGGCGCAGGCGACGACCTTCTCGCGGAGCAAGGCGCCCCCCCTGCCCTTGATCATGCGGAACTGCGGGTCGATCTCGTCGGCGCCGTCGAGGCTGATGTCGAGCCGCTCGACCTCATCGAGTTCCCTGAGCGTGATCCCGAGCGACCGGGCCAGGTCGGCGGTGGCCTTGCTGGTGGCGACCGCGACGATCGACAGGCGTTCGTCGGCCAGGCGCCTGGCCAGGTGCCGGACCATCCGCGCGGCGGTGGAACCCGAGCCAAGCCCGACGATCATCCCGTCGCGGACGCGGTCCGCGCCGGCGCGCGCGGCCCGATCCTTGGCGGGGTCGGAATTGCTGTTCACGGCGAGCCGTCCTTCTGAGGATGCGACGCCGGCGATCCGTCGCCGAAACACGATGCCCGAACCGGGAGACCGACGGGCCGCCCCGGCCGACGGGACTGTGGATCGGGGCGACCAGATTCGAACTGGTGACCTCCTGCTCCCAAGGCAGGCGCGCTAACCAGGCTGCGCTACGCCCCGCACTGCGGTTGGACTGGGGCATGGTAAGCCAGACGGAACGTGCGCGTCAAGCTTGGTGACAGGCGTCGGCCGGCTGGAACTGCGGCCAGCGGACGCGGACGCGGACGCGGACGCCCGGCCCGGGCGCGCGGTCGACCTGGAGCCGGCCTCCGTGCTCAGCGACAACCCGGGCCAGGAGTGGGAGCGCCAGGGCGTCGACCGGCCGGCCGGCCGGCCACCGATCGCCATCCGGTCCGGGGTTCCCAGGTTCGACCGACTCGGGCGAGACGGCCGCCGACTCTTCCCAGCAAACCTCGATCGTTCCGTCGCAGGCCGACCAGCCGAGCCGGGCCAGACTACCCGGACTGCCCGACTCGGCCCGCCAGCGGGCCAGGGCGTCGAAACCCGCCCCGAACTGCACCGGGTCGACGTCCCCCAGGACGGGCTCATCCGGAGCATCGAGCCGGATCGCCAGCCCGCGGGACTCGAACCACGACCGCCACCGCGGCAGATGCTCCGCCATCAGATCTTCGAGGTCCAGCCGCACCCTGGCGATCGGGATCGGGCGGTAGATTGCCTGGAGTGCGTCGAAGAGGCCCTCGACCTGCTGATAGGTCGCCTCCAGCTCGCCCCAGTACGCGGGGACGCCGCCGCGGGCCTCGCGGCGAAACAGATAGAGGCTCAGCTTGATCCCGTTAAGCGAGTTCCGACAGCGGTGACAACAGCCGCTCAGAGT
>JAKAUH010001164.1:449-3375 GCA_021818605.1 Planctomycetota bacterium | reverse complement strand
TCGTCGACCGGGTCGCGGCACTGCGGCGCCAGGCATCGGCGCGGGGTGAGCCGGTCGAAGCGGTCGGTGTGTCAGTGCCGGGGATCGCCGATCAGGCGGGCGGGACAGTGTGGGCGCCGAACATCGCCGGGTGGGACAGATATCCACTCGTCGACGTGCTGCACCGGGAGGTGGGGGCCTCGTGCCCGATCCTGGTGGAGAGCGATCGGGCCGCCTCGATTCTGGGTGAGGTGGCGCGCGGGGTGGCGCAAGGCCGCCGGCATGCGATCTTCCTGGCGGTGGGCACGGGCATCGGCGCCGGGATCCTGGTGGACGGGTCAATCCTCCGGGGTGCCCACGACATCGCTGGCGCGATCGGCTGGATGGCCCTCGACCGTCCCTACCGGGCGGAGTACGATCGATGCGGAGGGTTCGAGTCGCATGCCTCGGGAGCGGGGATTGCGCGGGTGGCGCGAGAACTCCTCGAGGCGGAGCCAGGATATGACGGGCCATTGCGCGGCCTCGTCCCCGAGGCGATCACGGCCCATGACGTCTTCGCCGCTGACGCGGACGGGGACAGCCTGGCAGGCCGGGTGGTGGCCAACGCCGTGGAATGCTGGGGGATGGCGGTGGCGAACCTGGTGAGCCTCTTCGATCCCGAGATCGTGATCCTGGGGGGCGGCGTGTTCGGGCCGGCGGCGAGGCTGGTGGACCGGATCGTCGCGGAGGCCCGGCGATGGGCGCAGCCGATCAGCTTCCGGGAGGTGGTTGTCTGCGTCAGCGCGCTGGGGCCGGAGGCGTGCCTGTATGGGACCGGGGAGCTGGCCCTGCGGGCGGTTCGAGGGGAGGTGCCGCGGTGATCGGGGCCGATCCGCGCCGGGTATTCGCCGCGGCCTGCCTGGGAATGCTGCTGTTCGGCGTGACCCTGACAACCCTTGGCGCGGTCCTGACGCCGCTCATCGCGCGCTACGGCCTGAACAAGGCCGACGCGGGGGCGCTGATGGCCCTGATGAGCCTGGGGATCCTGGCAGGTTCACTGGTGTTCGGACCCGTGGTGGACCGGTTCGGATACCGGCCCGTGCTGCTCGCCGGGGCGATGGGAGTCGGGCTCGGACTGGCGGCGATCGCCCGGTCGCCGACCGCGGCGGTCCTCGCGCCGGCCCTGCTGGCGTTCGGGTGTGGCGGCGGTCTGCTCAACGGCGCGACCAATGCGCTTGTGTCCGACATCACGCCGGAGGGGCGCGAGTCGGGGCTGTCGCTTCTGGGCGTGTTTTTCGGGATCGGGGCCCTCGGCGTCCCGCTCGCCCTCGGCTTGCTACTGCCCCAGGTCAGTTATGCCACGGTCGTGGGCGGGCTGGCAATCCTGGTCGTCATCCCACTGATGGGCTTCGTGGTGGTGCGGTTCCCGCCGCCGAAGCAGGCCCAGGGTTTCCCGTTGCGGCGCGTCGGGGCCCTGCTCGGGGACGCCTCGCTGCTTCTGGTCGGTCTGATGCTGTTCCTCCAGAGCGGCATGGAGATCACCCTCGGGGGCTGGAGCGCCCGGTATGTGAACGAGGTGCTGGGCCTGAGCGAGGATCGGTCGGACCTCGTGCTCTCACTGTTCTGGATCGGGATGGTCGCGGCCCGGCTGGTGCTCGCCCGAGTGCCGCGATCCTGGCCGGCGACGGCCGTGCTGCCAGCCTTCCAGGGAATGGCCCTGGCCGGGGCCGGTCTGTTGCTCGCCGTGCCGGGCGTGATCGCGGCGGCCGTGGGCCTGCTGTTGCTGGGGGCCGGCCTGGCAGCCGGATACCCGGTCCTGCTGGGTTTCCTCGGCGGGCTCTACCGCGACCTGACGGGGACGGCCTTCAGCGCCGCATTCGTGATGGCCCTGATCGGCGGGAGTACACTCTCATACCTGACCGGGGTCCTGGGCGACCGCCTCGGCCTGCGCGCCTCGCTCATGATCGTGCCCGTCGCCGTCATGGCGCAGGCGGGACTGTTCGTGCTGTTGCGGCCGAGGATGACCCGGCCTGTCGCGGCGGATCTGGAAGTGATGACCAGGGATTGAGGGAGGAAACGGACGTATGCTCGCACTCGAATGGTGGGATCAGGCGCACGGGGTGATGGAACGGATCCGGGCGACGCAACTGGAGAACATCAAGCGCGCCGCGGCGCCGATGGCCGATTCGATCGCGGCCGGGCGATGGGTCCATACCTTCGGGTGCGGCCACGCGACGATCCCGGTGGAGGAAATGTATCCGCGGATCGGCGGCTTCGTCGGCTTCCACCCGATGGTCGAGCTCCCCTTGACGTTCTTCACGAGGATCGTGGGCGAGATGGGCGTCCGCCAGTTCGTCTTCCTCGAGGGCGTCGAGGGGTACGGCAACAAGATCATGGAGAGCTACGACTTCGACCCGCGCGACACCATGTGGATCTTCTCACACACCGGGATCAACGCGGTGAACATCGATGTGGCCCTCCGCGCCAGGGAGATCGGGATGAAGGTCGTGGTCTGCGGGTCGGAGGCTGGGTCCGGCTCGAGGCAGAGCCGGCACTCGACCGGCAAGCGGCTTTTTGAGATCGCCGACGTGGTGGTCGACAATTGCACGGACGTCGTGGATGCGTCTGTGCCGATCGCGAATCACCAGGACCGGATCGGTCCGCTGTCCACGATGGCGTTCGTGACCCTGGTGTGGATGATCATCACGACGGTGGCGGAGGACCTGGTGGGTCGCGGTGTGAAGCTGCATATCCACCCGTCGCACAACGTGCCGGGCGACACCACGGCGCACGAGCGGCTGGACGCGGCGCTCCGCGAGTACAAGCGGAGGATCGCCGGGGTCTAACCCGAGGCGAGGGCGACCAACGAACGGCACCTGGGGTATCGGTTCGTCCGCCTGGAAGACCTGCTGAAAGGCGAAGAATGATGAGAGCTGCAGACGCCATCTACCCCGAAGGCGGCCGAGAT
>JAKAUH010001164.1:0-439 GCA_021818605.1 Planctomycetota bacterium | reverse complement strand
AGGCGGCCGCCCTCGGCCCGACGGTCGCCGGCTGTCCCGGGCCGGCAGGCTCGGCATCGCCGGACTGCTGCTGGCCGGGCTCCTCTCCGCAGGATCCCTGCGCGCCGAGGAGATCTTCGTCCGGGCCAGCCAGGTGGGCTACGACATCGCCGACCCGAAACTCTCCATGGCCTTCTCGCGGACGCCGATGCCGGCCGAGTTCGCCGTCGTCGACGCCGCAACCGGGGCGTCGGTCTTCACGGGGACGCCGAACCCACAGCCAGGCGAGAGATGGGGGCAGTCTGATCATCATGCCCATCTTGACTTCACTAATCTCGAGCGCCCGGGGCGGTATGTCGTGCAACTCGGCGCGACGAAGTCGCTCCCTATCGCAATTGGTGCGCGGGCACTGGCCGAGCTCCCGGACCAGTTGCTCGAGTTCATGCGCCAGCAGCGCTGC
>JAKAUH010000626.1 GCA_021818605.1 Planctomycetota bacterium | reverse complement strand
GCGCGATTTGCTGCTTGAAGCTCACACGCGCCGGCTTTGCCGGCGCCTGGGCGCGGACGAGGCCGCCAACGGAAACAACCACTGCCAGTACGAGCCAGAGTGTCGCCCACGTTTGGCGCGGATCTCCGACCCCTTGATCGAAGTGGCGAGTGGCGAGTGGCGAGTGGCGAGGGACGACCGGGTCCGGGCCTGTTCGGCGCGGATCTCCGACCCCGCCGAGAAGCCTGACCGAAGGTCTCCCGCACAGTACGAAGCCCCCGAGATTCCGGAACCGATCGACCCCGGATGTGCGGGGCATATTCAGGCGCGGGAGACCTTCAGCCGGGCCCTGGACGGGGCCAGGAGACCCGCGCCCAACACCCTGGCACCCTGGAGTTCGTGTCACTGGTGTCATTTGCGCCGGCCTCACTCGATCAATGGTTGAACAGGAACTCGCGGCTGGTGAGAACGGCCCAGTACAGGTCCTCGATCGCCTGGCGGCGCGATGTCGCGGCGGCCTTCGGGTCGGTGATGCCCGCCGTCGCGTCCCGGAGCGCCTGGAGCATCCGCTCGCGCTCGTGGGCCGACGGTCGTCGCGACAGCGCGGCGAGGAACAGGCGGTCCACGATCGCCGCGTCGTCCCGCTTGCCGGCCGCCGCGCGGGCCGCGGCGCTTGCGTCCGAACGGAGCTTGTTGTTGATCGTCTCGCCGTTGGCCAGGTGCAGCGCCTGCGACATCGATGGATCAGCCGAGCGCTCGCACGAGCACGTCGCGATCCGGGGCGCGCGGCCGAACGAGTCGAGGAACGTGCTGGCCACCTGGCTATCCGGGAGCTGGAGACTCCGCCAGCCCGAGGGATAGCCAGGGAACGACGTGGGGACCTCCGTCACCCGTGAGATCGCGTCGAGCAACACCTCGGCCGGCAGCCGCTTGACCCGGTAGTGGCTGAGGAACTTCCCGTCCGACTCGTTCCCCGCCACCGGCACGCTGGATCGGGCATACACGGCCGAGCCCATGATCGTGCGGATCAGGTGCTTCATGTCGTAGCGATGCGCGATGAAGTCGGCCACGAGCCAGTCCAGCAGCGCCGCGTCGCTGGGCGGGTTCGTCGCGCGCAGGTCGTCCTCGGGGTCGACCAGGCCGCGGCCGAAGAAGTTGCTCCAGACGCGGTTCACCGCCGCGCGGGCGAAGTAGGGGTTATCGGGCCGGGCCAGCCAGTCGGCGAACACCGTGCGCCGGTCGCGCGGGTCGTCCGGCCTCATCGGGGTTTCATCGAGCGGAGCCGGCGGCCTCGCCACCCCCCGGCGCGGGTGCAGGACCTCGCCGTCGCGAGCGTTCGAGACGATCTCGTCCCCCTCGGTGTCGCCGTCCTTGATCTTCACCCGGGCGAACAGACTGGCGAAGTTGTAGTACTGGTCCTGGGTCCACTTCTCCAGCGGGTGGTTGTGGCAGCGGGCACACGTGAGCGACAGGCCGAGGAACGCCATGCTGGTGCTCTCGGTCAGGTCGATCGGGTCGCGATGCAGCACGAAGTACGCCGCCGCGCCGTTGGCCAGGGTGCTCCCCTGCGCGGTGACGATCGAGCGAGCGAACCGGTCCCACGGGACGTTGTTCGCCACGCTCTCGCGGACGAAGCGGTAGAACGCCCACATTGATGGAGCAGGTAGCTTCCGCGATGAGACGAGCAGCACGTCCGACCATTTGTAGGCCCAGTAGTCGATGAACTCGGGGCTGGCGAGCAGGCGCTCGACCAGCCGGGCGCGGCGGCCCGACGATCGATCGGCCAGGAACGCCTCGGCCTGCTCGACCGTCGGCAGCGTGCCGGTGGCGTCGAGATACGCCCGGCGGAGGAACGCCGGATCGTCCGCATCCGGCGAGGGCGGAATCCGCAGCGCGGCCAGCTTGGCGAGGTTGATCTCGTCGATCGGGTTGCGCCGCGGGGCCGAGGCGAATACCTTCGCGTCGAGCTTCGTGTCGTGCGGCGCGGTGACCGTCACGCGTGCCACCCGGCTGGCGAACCCGACCGAGATAGATCCCTCGCCACGCCCCGTGACCTTGAGCTGCCCGCTGTCATCGACCGAGGCGACCGAGGCGTCCGTGCTGGCGAACCGGGCCCAGTGCGTGACGTCCTCGACCCGGCCGTCGGAGTACGTCGCCTGCACCAGGATCTGCTGCGACTGCCCCGGCGCCAGGCGGACGGCCGCCGGGAGTACCGTCAGGCCGCGGACCTCGGGATCGCCCGCGGACGGGCCCGGCGCGCCGGCGGCAATCCACTCGGCGAGAACCCGGTATTCCAGTGAATCCACGCCGAACCGGACGCCGCCACCGTGCTCGATCGCGCCCGTCGGCTTGAGCAGCACGAGGCTCTCCTGGGGCGCGGACTTCACCACGCGACGGCCGAGCGACTGCCGGGTGATCGCGGCGAAGTCGATCTCGGGGCCGTAGCCGCGGAGGGTCAGGCGAAACCCGTTCTTGCCCGCCGCCGCGCCGTGGCAGGCGCCGGAGTTGCAGCCCTGTTTCGTCAGCACGGCCTCGACGTGGTTGCGGAAGTCCCACGGCTCGTCACCCCTCGACTCCTCGACCGAGACCACCGCGCGGGCCGTCTTGCCATCAATGGTCGCCGTGATCGTCGCCAGCCCGTCACCCACCGGACGGACGAATCCCTGGCGGTCGACCTCCGCGACATGCCGATTATCCGAGACGAACACCGCGGAAGCAGAGAGGTCACCTGTGCCGACCGCTCCCTCGACCCGCTCGACCACGAACCGCTGCCGCGCATGCGGACCGACCAGCCGGGCACTCGCGGGGAGCAGGGCGAGCTCGCCACCGCGGGATGGGGAAGGGAAAGAGGAAGACGTAACCGCGAAAAACGCGAAAAACGCGAAAGAGGATCGGGAAAAGAGCCGGCCCGGCCTCGGCGCGGGCCTCGCATCGCGCAGCGGCCCACCGGCCCGGTCTTCTTTTCGCGTCTTTCGCGTTTTTCGCGGTTCACTCTTCTCTTTCATAACTGATCTCCATGAGATGCCGATTCGCGGTGACGCCCCGTCCGGTGTCAGAAGAGTTCCTCGATCGGCTCGACACCGTGGTCGACCAGCCGCAGCGGTCGGCTCTGGGGGCCGGGGAGCATGGTGGCCAGGTCGATGCCGAGGGCGCGGTAGACCGTCGCGGCGATCCCGGCGGGGTCGATGGCCCGCGGCGCGGCCGGTGCGGCCGCAAGGCGCGGGAAGCTCAGGACCTCGGCGGACGCGGCGGTGGCCGCCTCGACGGCTGCGGCCTGGGCGCCCTCGGCCCCCGCCGCCCGCAGGACGTCGGCCCAGTCCGCCGCCGGGCCATGACCCGTCGCGTGGGCGTACCGGGCAGGCGGTCGCAGGGCCAGGGCGGGGATGCCGGCGTCACGC
>JAKAUH010000303.1 GCA_021818605.1 Planctomycetota bacterium | reverse complement strand
GATCTCGCGGGGGAATCCCCCGGAGCTCCAGGCGAGGCTGGCGGCGGCCGGCGACCGGCTCCAGGCCAGGTTACGCGAACTCCACGCGACCAGGGGCCGGGAGGTCGAAGGTGCGCGGCATTCTGGCCGACATTAACGTGGGGGCGCAGGTTGATGTCCTGCTCCTCATCTGGAGCTCTGACGCCTGGCGAGAATTGTGGAACGACCTCGGTCTGGTGGTGGAGAGCTTCTCGGGCCTGGGACTGGCCCACGACGCGTCGGACGCAGTGATCTGGAGAGCCTGTCAGCGGGAGGGGCTCGTCCTGATCACGGCGAACCGCAACCGGCATGGGCCCGATTCCCTCGAGGCTGTGATCCAGGCCGAGAATCAGCCGCACAGCCTGCCTGTCGTCACGATCGGCGATGCCAATCGCGTGCTCAAGGATCGGCCCTACGCCGAGAAGGCCGCCGTCCGCCTGCTCGAACGGCTGCTCGCGATCGATGACTTCCGGGGGACGGGACGGATCTACGTCCCCTGATGATGGGCTCGGCGGCTCGGCGGTAGGATCGAAGCACCTGCGGGCCGGATCAGGCCGGCCCGTCGGCCCGGACCCGCGGCCGGGCCCCGACCCGCCGCCGTCGCGGCTTGCCGGATCGGATCGGACTGGACCGCACCGACGGGGCTGGTCACCGAACGGGACGCTCCGATGACCGTCACCTGGGCTCTCGGCCGCCTTCCGCGTCCGGTCGATTCTGACACTTTGAGGACGGGCATTTTGCCGCCGTGAGATATTCATGCAATCTCGCGTCCGTGCGCGCGTGATGTGGAGAAAAAGTGACTGTCCTTTTTGACACTGAAACAGGCTCAGGCAAAGGTCGATCGTGGTGCTGTCCAGCGCATAGACGGTCTGCTCCAGTTCCACGCCCATGGGTTCGTCGGCGTAAAGCTTTCGCGCACGACCAATCAACACTTGAGCGAAATCGGCGAAGATGCGCCAGTCGTGGACGCGGTTGGCGTCGGCCAAGGTGCTCCGCGCGATGTGGCTGCGGAAGCCCGCATGGTAGAGCTTGGACTGAAAGGATCGCAGGCAGGTCTCGATGTCGCGGAGGCTTTCGCGGAAGGTCAGTTGGGCGAACGCGAGGCAGAGGAATTGATCCCGACACGAGAAGCCTCGAGGGCGACGATCGCCACCATACCGTCGCACGCACGAGTTGAAGTCGTGCCGTGGCAGGAATTCCATGAGCTGAGCGAACACGAGCTTCCCGGGGTCCATGCGTCGTCCTCCGTCGTCTGGAACGATTTCCCAAACCACGATTCTGACGACCCAAGAAGATATCGTGCGCGCTCATTTTGAGACCCAACCAGTTTCTGGAAAAGTAGTTACGTCAAACTCCATGAGCATTAAGCCGGACGGTTCTGTTGGCGTTGAGCGAATCCCAGACGACGGCAGTCTGCGCGAGGCCGCAGTTGGGGCATTCCAGGTCGATGGGTCGTTCGAGTGACATGAGGTGTGCTCCGCGCACTTTCCCGAGTGCCTGGCATCAACTTTCCGTGCGAGGGCGCCGAGCACCTTATGAAATGCTCATCAGTAGTGCGAAGAACTCGGGGTCCAACAGGCGGGCGGCAGCCAACGGCCGCAGGTGCGCAAGTTCATTGCGTGCGTCCTTGCATCGCTGCAGAGGCAGCAGTCGTCGCGCAGGGAGCCGAGGTCGAAGCTGGTGGAGAAGATGGGCCAGTTCGAGCGCCTCGATCTGGTGGATTGTGTCTAGGTCAGTGCAATAGGGGACCGTGAGCAGGTGGCGGAACTGCGCGACGAACTGAAGCCTCAGATCCTCGAGAAGCGGGTAGAGGACCGCAATTTGACCGCGCCAGACACGACGATTAATGGCCTCGCGACGCTCGGCTGCGGAGTGGGGAAAAGGACGGCCGTCTCGGAGGTCGAACGAGCCGCGGTGCCAAGAGGGCGGCCAGGTGCCACCGGTCGGCCATCCCCGCTCCCGCGCCAACTCTGCCAACAAGTCGTGTGGTTCAAGAATTTGGTCGAGCGAGGCATCGGCGAGGCGATCGGCCAGCATCGGATCTGTTCCCGCAATCTCGACAGATATAGTGACGGCCAGCTCACGAAATGCACTGGCTACACTAGATCGCTCGAAACGACGGGATAGATACAGTAGCATGTCAATCCGACGGACAAAACCTTCCCATCGACGGACGGCCAAAGTGAGTTCGTTCCGCAGCCCGGTAGTGGGTGGTTCGCCGACCCGGGGAAGGGCCAGTAGGCAGCGGTCATACTCGGGACGGAGGCGGCAGGCATCCTTGTACTGATCGAGGAATCGCGACCAAGTCGCCCAGCAGTTGCCGGACAGCCCGGAGATCCAAAGCACGGTCCCAGCGAGCGCCGGCGCAAAAGCCACCGTACGGGCTGACGGCACAACCAGAGGATCGGTCAACGGCGCGAATCGCTCGTGGATGAGCCGAGCTGGCGAGGACCACTCCTCGGACGGCAATCCGGAGAGGTCCAATTTGCGTAGCCCAGGTAGGCCGTCATCCAGAAGTCGTTCGTGCAGGGCGGCTGCAAGGGCCGGCGGATGGTGATCGGGTAGGGCGATCACGATATTGCGCCCCGACCGAAGGTCGTCAGCAAGGGAGGCGACGAATCCGCCGGGCCCATTCAGCCCCCACCAAGGGTCATGGCTTAACATCGCCGGGGCCCGCGGTTAGGAGTTTGGAAAGGAACGGATCGAGGATCCAGCGTCCCTCGCCGGCAGCTCGAAGCAGCGCAAGGCTGTCGGCCCATCGTAGAACTCGATCAGCGAACTCGAGCGGGGGCGCGGGGCCGTCCATTTCGAGTACCTCATGAAGCTGTGCGGCATCTACTGGATCTCCATACTCGGCCATGGCCCTCAGCGCCTGGAGGGCACCAGAGACGATGCCGAATTGACCCAGCGCATCAGCTCCGCCGTGGTCCAACAGCTTCTCGTTGTATTGGCCAACAACGCTTTTCCAGTGGTGGGCCCTCTCCACGCATTGCCGACCAACCTCGTGAAGGAAGTGGCACCAGTTGCCAGTGGCGTCACGGAACAGGCGGATGTCATCTTCGGTGTTTTCGCCGAACTCGGCCTCCTTCTTCCAGCGGCGGACCGCCGCGTCCGTCCACGGACTGAGCTCCAACGCGACTAGACCGGCTTCATCAAGCCGGCGGCGGAGGTTGGGGCTGGGGTCGCTCCAAAACCAGGCAGCGCCAGCGTCCCCGACGAACAGAACCTTGATCAGCCGTCGCTTTGCCCCGGAACGCCGCGACAGCTCCTCGGCGGCATAAGCGGCCCATTCTTCGGACCAGGGACAGTGGTGGTCTATCACGACCATCGTTACGCCATCCTCCCGCCCCTCGAGCAAGCT
>JAKAUH010001178.1 GCA_021818605.1 Planctomycetota bacterium | reverse complement strand
TGACCTTCTCGGCAGACACTCGTGCAGGTCTGATCTGATCTGTCTGAGACCCGTCGAGAAAAGAGAACGGATGAATCCCGCGATCGCCCCGGGCCAAACCCGGGGCGATTTCGCGCGCCGGGGTCGACCCACGCCCTCGGCTCTGCGATAAAGAGACGGGACGGACGGATCCGCCCGTCCAGTCTCCGGGACGTTCGGACGTGAGCGGACGAGCAGGCCGCCGCGCCGGGGCCGGGGGCGACGTCCAGATCATCGGGAGCGCAGCATCATGTCGGGATTTTCCAGACGAGGGTTCATCGGTTCCGCGGCGCTCGGCCTTGCCGCGGAGGCGAACGCCGAGGCCGATCAAGCCGACTTTTCATTCAAGAACAACGTCCCCGACCCGCTCCTGGCCGGACACGAGCTGCCGACGTTCAAGTTCGAGCTGGAGAAGTCGATACCGGGCAAGGTCGTCGGCGGCAACAACGCCCGCGAGGCGACCGTCAAGCAATTGCCGATTTCCAAGGGAATCGCGGGCGTCTCGATGCGGCTTGAGCCCGGCGGCCTGCGCGAGCTGCACTGGCACGCCACCGCCGCCGAATGGGCCTATGTCCGCGAGGGCCGCGTCCGCACCACGGTCATCGATCCCGAGGGGAACTTCGAGGTCAATGACTTCGGGCCAGGCGACATCTGGTACTTCCCGCGCGGTCACGGCCACGCGCTCCAGGGTCTGGGACCGGGCACCGCGCACTTCATCCTCATCTTCGACAACGGGTATTTCTCGGAGTTCGGCACCTTCAGCATCACCGACTGGATCGGCCATTCGCCGAAGGAGCTGGTCGCGAAGAACCTCGGCCTGCCCGCCGAGCTGATCGAAAAACTGCCCCGCGAGGAGGTCTACTTCGGCCGAGGACCGGCCCCGACCGGGCCGCCTGGCCCGATCCTCCACGGCCGGCTCAAATCCCCCCGGCTGACCCACAAGTACGAGATGCTCAAACAGGGCCCGCACTCAGTCCACGCCGGCGGGCGCGAGTGGCGCGTCGGCGCCGACCGGTTTCCCATCTCGCAGACCGTCACCGGTGTTGTCCTCGAGCTCGAGCCCGGCGGCCTGCGCGAGCTGCACTGGCATCCGACCTCCGACGAGTGGCAATATGTCCTCTCGGGCAAGGTCCGCGTCACGATGTTCGGATCGCACGGGCGCTATCGCGTCGAGACCCTCCAGGCCGGGGACGTCGGCTACATCCCGCAGGGCTATGGGCACTCGGTCGAGAACGCCAGCGATTCCCAGCCAGCCCGCCTGCTCATCGGCTTCAACACCGGCCACTACGAGGCGATCGACCTGTCGAGCTGGATCGCCGGAAATCCCCGTAGCCTGCTCGAGAACAACTTCCGCATCAACGGAGCCGAGGCCGACCAGTTCCCCCGCGACCGCGTCTTCATCGCGCCGAAGGCGGGACCTCCTCGACACAAGGAAGGCTACGACGTCTTTCCGGTGGCTGAGCCGGATCGACGCTAGAGCGCATTGCGGTTGCGTTGCGTCTACAGGCCCGACGCGCCAGCGAGTGAATCGCTTCGTTGGCCCGGGAATCCACTCGCCGGCGCGTCAGGCTCGTATCGGCTCGACCATCCCGTCGTGCGCAATCCCACCGTTCGGCGCCCTCGCCGACACCGGACGACATCTCAGTACCCGGCTCGTGCGATCGTGGCCGCGCCGCACCCCACCCCGGCGAGGAATTCGCGGAACTCCGAGTTGATGTGCTCGTCGCAGCGACGCACCAGGTAATCGATGTCCTGGATCACCTTCAACGCCGTGCCACCCTTGTCCAGTGGCTGTGGCGACCTCCGAGGACGATCACAGTTATGAATGCAGTCGTGTCGACGTTGGAAGATCGCGCGGAACCTGTCCTCGAACTGGTCGATCGCGAGCTCCCTCGCCTGATGCCTGTCACGGTCGTCCATTGCCAGGTAGGCGGCACGAGAGACGCCGAATAGTCGAATCCTCGAGTCCGGGCGGGAGATCCATGCGTCGAGAAGGTCTCTGAAGAACCTGTGGCCCCTCCGGAAGAACCTATTGAAGAGAGTTTGAATGGCGGACAGGCTGATGACGTTCTCTCGCTCCATCATCTTGCGGGCCGCCATCCTCCACCGCCAATTCGCGTAGTCATATTCCTCCAGGACGGCCCTGATCGGAATCTTGATGTCGTAGACCCATTCGGGCAGGATGATCTCAGGCTGCCGGCTTTTCGAGCTGGCCGTCGCGGCGACGAGGTCCGTACAGGCATCGCAGAAGTAGGCATCCATGGCGCCGACGGCGAACATCCAGCCGCTGCGCAGCAGGTCGGACCGTAGCAGCATTTCAGTGGAGCTCGTGCGCGGCAGCGGGTCCGCGTGCATGACGATGGAGCGAGCCCGCGCGATGTCCTCATCGAAGTGCTGGAGAGCCGTGGCGGGCATGGGGCGTCCTCGTCGGACGAACGAGCGATGGCCAACCTCAGTCCGCGTAGCTGGCCATCTGCTCGTTGAAATGGATGGCTCTTTCCTCTTCGTCGTACCAGACGTTTCGATCCTCCGGGAAGACGACATTCCAGAGGTCCACCATCTCTTCGGCCTCGATGCCGCCCCGGATGTGACCGGCGATCTCACTCGCGACCGGAGGCGCCCCCGGGGGCTGCTCGGGAAACAGCTCCGCGTAGATTTCCGGCAGATCCGACGGCTTCGCCTTCTCCACACCGGCTGCGAGCCGCTCGGCGGCTTCGGCCTTCGAAAGTGCAGGCATGATGTGTTCTCCCGACCCGTAAAGATGCATCCCGGATTGTTCCTCGTCAATTCTAGCTTTCCATCGTTCCACGGCCAATCGGATCGGAGAGGAAGGACACTCCTGTGGGCCGAGCAGAAGGCTCCCTGGAACGCCGGGTCCGCACCCCATGGCCGAGTCTGGCCGTGAGCACGCGCCCGGAGATACAATAACTTGATGGAGGATCGTACCAATGCCGTTACGCGATCACTTTCGCCCGCCACTCAGCAAGAAGAGGTCCTGGGAGGAGCTCCACGGCCAGTGGCCGGCCATGAATGGTCCAGGCCCTGGTCCGCAAACTCCCACCCCGCTACATCGCCGGGCCTCGCGTCCATCTGGGCCCATATTTTGAAATCGATGTCGCCTCGTTCGAAGAGGATGAGCAGACAGCGGTGGCCACGGAATTGCCGGACCAGGATTTCTACGAGGTGAGGGTCTACGACGAGGAGCACGAACACCGGCTGGTGGCTGCCGTCGAAATCGTCAGCCCGGGCAACAAGGACCGTCCCGAGTCGCGGCGGGCCTTCGTGGCAAAATGCGCCGCACTGCTCCGGCGAGATGTGTCGGTGACGATCGTTGACGTCGTGACGATACGCCCCTTCAACC
>JAKAUH010000163.1 GCA_021818605.1 Planctomycetota bacterium | reverse complement strand
TCCGGCTGGCTCCGGGGTAGAAGGTCTCGCCCCGCCGCTCGACCTCGGCCCGGGCGGCGGACACGCGGGTACCGAGCGCGTCGAGGAACCCGGGGGCACCGGGGCCGGCCGCGCCGGGGCCGTCACAACCGGTGCGGCGCCCCCCCTGCGCCGACGCCGGCGAGATGGGAATCGCGCCCGTCTACGGGCTGGCGAACGATGACTCGCACAACTACTTCGGCAAGGGCGGTTCATCGCCGGGCCGGGGCTGGATCATGACCCGGGCCCGGTTCCTCACGCCCGAGTCGATCATCAACGCGATCATGGCGGGGGATTTTTATGCTTCCAGCGGCGTGACGCTGGAAGCCGTCCGCTACTCGCCCGGCTCGGGGATGCTGGAACTCGACATCCATCCCGAGGAAAACACCCGGTACACCACCCGGTTCATCGGCACCCTCAAGGGCTACGACCCGACCCGGAAGCCCGTAAAGGATCGGCACGGCAAGCCCTTGCCGGTCACGCAGCGCTACTCCGACGATGTGGGAAAGGTCGTGGCGACGGTCGAGGGCACCAGACCCGCGTACCGATTGACCGGCGACGAGTTGTATGTCCGAGCGGTCGTCACCGCGGACCGGCCGCCCGAGAACCCGTCGTTCCCGAGCCAGAAGGCCCAGGCGTGGACGCAGCCGGTGGGCTGGCGACGGCGGATCGCCCCGGTCGACGCGAAAACCGCCCCGCCCAGGCGGCCCGAGATCCGCAAGCTCGGCACGCTGGACCTCGACCTCGTCGAGGCGACCCCGGTCGTCTTCAGGGACCGGCTCTACCGCTTCGAGTACGTCCGCAAGGAGTACAAATCGAACACCACCGGCGACACCTGTTTTCGCTTCATTGACGTCGAGACCGGCGCGGCGACCCCGGAGTTCGCGCGCGGGTATGACCTGGGGTGTGCTCACGTCGAGGGCGGCACGATGTGGGCCTTCGGCGTGGACCAGTGGGACGGCTCGAAGATCGCCGCGTTCCGCTCGACCGACCTGAAGGCCTGGGAGCAGCACCCCGCGCTCGAGCTGCCCGGCTGGGGGCTGTTCAACACGTCGGTCTGCAAGGCCGGGGATCGCTCCATCATGGCGATCGAGGTCGGCCGGCCGCCCGAGGTCGTCGGCGTGCCGTTCACCACCCGCTTCGCCGAGTCGACCGACCTGAAGTCGTGGAAGCTCCTGCCGGAGGATCGGGTCTTCACGAAAGAGCGGTACTCGGCCTGCCCGTCGATCCGCTTCCTGGATGGGATGTTCTACATGACCTACCTCGAGACGAAGCCCGGCCCGCGGTACGAGACGCACGTCGTCCGCTCGAAGGACCTGGTCCGCTGGGAGTCCAGCCCGCTCAACCCCATCCTGGCGGCCTCCGACGCCGACAAGAAGATCGCCAACCCGAAGCTGACCGCCGACCAGCGGGCGAAGATCGCCGCCGCGGTGGACCGGAACAACTCCGACGTGGACTTCTGCGAGTACCGGGGCCGGACGATCATCGACTACAGTTGGGGCAACCAGCAGGGGACGGAGTTCCTCGCCGAGGCGGTGTATGACGGCACGCTGGCGAACTTCCTGCGGGGATTCTTCCCATGAGCCTTGATGAGCTGCGACAGACCGCGACGTCGCTGCTGGCCGGACTCGACGCCCGGACGCCGGGGATGCCCTCGTGTCGTCCGTCGGAGCTGTCGATCGCCGCGGCCTACGCCCTGCAGGCGGAGGTGAGCCGGCTGCGCGAGGGCCGGGGCGAGCGGGTCATCGGCTACAAGGTCGGCTGCACCAGCGCGCCGATCCAGGAACAGTTGAATGTGCGCGAGCCGATCGTCGGCCGGCTCTTCGACACGGGGAGCTTCCGCTCGGGCGCGCGCCTTTCGCACGCGTCCTTCGCCAATCTCGCCATCGAGGGCGAGCTGGCGGTGCGGCTCGGCCGCGACCTCTCGGGGCCGGATGTCCCGGCGGACGCCTGCCGCGAGGCGATCGAGGCGGTCTTTCCCGTGATCGAGCTGCACCACCACGTCGTGCCGGCGGACTGGCCCCCGGCGCACTGGCTGGTCGCGAGCGGGGGCATGCACGCGGGATTCGTGTTCGACGAGGCGGCATCGGCCGGTCACGCTCCGTCGGGCTTCGCCGAACGGCTGATCGTCCGAATCAACGAGGCCACCATCGGCGCCGCGGACGGACCTGACGCGCTGATCGACCCCGTCGAGTCGCTACGATGGCTATGCGCGCGGCTAGCCCGGTCGGGGCGATCGCTCCGGGCCGGCCAGACGGTCCTGACCGGCTCGCCCCTGAACCTCTATCCGGCCGGCCCCGGCAGCCGCATCGAGGTCCAGGCGCCTCCGCTGGGATCGAGCCGCGTCGAGATCGTCCCCTGATCGGTATGTTCCAATAACAGGAGTTTTCCAATGGCATACGATGGCGCACAGGTACAGGACTATCTGGGCAAGACTCATGCAACCTCGTCGCTGACCGACGGCGAGAAGCACCTGGTCGGGCTGGCGGTCACGATGACGCGCGGCTGCCAGGTCTGCACGCGGAACCGGATCGTCAAGGCTCGCGCGGCGGGCATCGGCGACGAGGTCATCAACGCGCTGGTCGAGGTCGTCGCCGCGGTCAACGCCGGCGTCACGGCGGCCACGGCGCGCGAAGGGTTCCGGCTCGCGGACGAATCGGAGGCCGAGGCTTGCGGGGCGCTATGCTCGGCGGCAGCCCCCGCCGGCCGCTAACAGAAAACCCCTGAGAAGGCGACCCGGCGACGCCAGTCGCCGGGTCATCCACACCCAGGCGACCGGCGCTCGAGCCCGAATCGTCGGCGCTCGATCCGCTTCACGCGACCATCGGCCGGCGGTATGCTCGAACCGCCCGGGAAGCCGACGCCTGGTTGGAACCTTCAAGCAAGGAGATCCCCATGTCGAGATCTGGTACGCGCACGCGCACTCACACCAGGGCGGCCGCGTGGGCCCTCGCGGTCCTGCTGGTCGGATCGAGCCCCGTCGCGCTGGCGTGCACGAGCATCGTGGTGAGCCGGGGCGCATCAAGGGACGGCTCGGCCATGATCACCTATTCGGCCGATGCACCCTTCATGCCCAGGCTGCTGTACGTCCCCGGCGGAACGCACACGGCCGGCGAGTTGATCCAGGTCAAGGGCTGGGAGGACGACCGGCCGTGCGGGCCGATCCGGCAGGTGGCGCGGACCTACTCCGTGGTCGGGCTGATGAACGAGCACCAGCTCTCGCTGGGCGAGACCACCACCGGCGGCCGCCGCGAGCTGGTCGACCGCTCGGGAATCCTCGACTATGACGCCCTGATGTTCCTGACCCTCCAGCGCGCCCGTACCGCCCGCGAGGCGATCAAGATCATCGACGAGCTGGCGCGC
>JAKAUH010000103.1 GCA_021818605.1 Planctomycetota bacterium | reverse complement strand
GGGCGGAGAGCGGAGAGCAGAGAGCGAAGCAGCATGACAGCATACAGATTCTTCACTTGCAGTCATTCACTCTCTTCTATCTGTTCTTCGGAATCGAGTTCTTCACAGGCTCTCAGCCTCTCCGGGAACGGCCCGGATTTCACGGGGCGCCGGGGAGCCAGGGCTTGGCCAGCGGCACCGGGCGTCCCGTCCCATACTCGTAGTAATTGCGGGCCAGGCCGTCGGCATAGGGGCTGGGACCGGGGACGTGGGCCTGTCGCATGTTTGGCAGGGCCGCCGAGCCTCGCGTGTCGGCTTGCCAACTGGCCGAGGGGTTGTAGCCCGTCCAGGCCGACGACGGGGCGTAGGTGGCCCAGCCACGTCTCGAGGCATAGACGTTGGTTGCGTGGACCTGTCTCCGAACGGCGGGCGGCCGGACCATTCCGGGCCGGTAATTCTCCCAAGACGAAGAGGGCGTATACGCCGTCCACCCCCGCTGAGAAAGGTTGACCGGCGTCGGCGCCTGCACGCGGGCCGCCCGGGCCTGAAGCGGCTGGACGCGCGCCGGCGGGCTGGTGGCCCGCGCGGCCCTGGGACGATATCCCGCCCACCCGTCCGGCACCGGCGCTGCTGGGGCAGGCGCGGTTGCGGCCGGGGGTCTCGGCAAGGCCGGGACCGAAGGTTGTTGCTGGGCCGACGCCCCAGCGGCGCCGGGCCCGAGGATCGCCGCGGCGAGGAGCACCGGCGATGCCATGTGATGGATGATCGGACGCATGGTGGACCCTCCTGATTCCGCAGCCTGCCCCCGCGATGTCGCGGAAAGGTGAGAGATGGGCGCTTGCGATCGATCGGGTCTTCGGGCTCGATCGGTCGAGCTGAAGCTCATCGCGATCCCTGCGGGCGGCGTCTGTCCCGATCGGCCCGACTTGACCGGGAAGACGCTACTCGGATGCTAGCCTACCTTACAGATTGTATGCCCAAGCCGGGTGTCTGCCCAGCCAGGTCGGTCAATCCGTGCAGAATCGCCCAGCGGGCGTTATCGGCAAGTGGGGGGCCCGGTCATCGGTCGGCGATGCAAGGTTGGCCGCTCGAGGTCGCCCGCGCCGGCTTATCCTCGGTGCTGTTGCTGATCGGCTCGGTTCCGAGCACGGCAATCGCCGAGCTGGTTCTTGTGGCGCTGGGCGAGCGACTTGATGGCCTCAATGGGGTGGACATGAGTGAGTCGAGCCGTTCTGGCAATTTCGCCGCGAACGTCATAGACTGACAAGGGGATGGACCGACACTTCCGAAGGGGGTCGATCCCCGCGAAGTGGAGTCAGTGGAGTCAGTGGAGTCGGTCGTTGCGGTGGGGTCCGGTGAGGAGCAGTGCGGAGGAGCCTCGCATGCTGCTGGAGTTGAAGTGCCCGTCGTGCGGCTACAGCCAGCGAACGTCGGAGGCGGTGCTCGGCCGGACGGTGCTCTGCCCGTCGTGCGGGGGTGCGTTCCCGGTCGCCCGGCCGCCGTCGGCGTCTGCTCCCGCGCGATCAGCGCAGCCGCGCCCGGCTGCACCGCCGCCGCTCTCGGCCGCATCCGCATCCGCATCCGCATCCGCATCCGCATCCGCATCCGCATCCTCGTCCTTGCTCGCCGTGGCTTTTCCTGCCGTGCCTGCGTCGACGGCCAGTGACGTGGGGGCCGGGTCGCGCCAGAAGGCGCGGGCCGGGGCAGGTGGACTACCGCCGTGGGCGTATGCGGCCATCGGTGGCGCCGGCATGCTGGGGCTGGTCGCGCTCGTCATTTTGATCCGGTCGCTGACGGCCGCGGGGACTGGCGGTCCGGCCGTGAACGGGCTCGTGCCCGATCGTGCCGCCGGGAGCAAGCCGGCGCCGCCGGCCGAGGCTCACCCCGAGCCCGCGGCGCCGCTCTCCACCGCGCAGATCGTGGCGAAGTGCGAGCGCTCGGTTGCCCTGGTCAAGGGGAAGGTGTCCAGCGGCACGGGGTTCCTGGTTCGGCCCGGTCTGATCGCGACCAACGCCCACGTTGTCGACGATGAGTTCATCGACGATCTGGAGGTGCGTTTTCCGTCGGCGACGGCTGGCGAGCAGGGGCCGGCCCGCGCCGAACTGCTCTATGAGGATACCCTTCGCGACCTGGCGTTCCTGAAGATCCAGAGCCGGCTTCCGGCGCTCGAGGTCGCCCGTTCGTACCGATTCTTGAAGGGGGAGGACGTCATCGTCATCGGCAACCCGGGCCTGGGTGATGACGTGGTGCTGGAGAACGCGATCAGCCGCGGGGTGATGAGCTCGAGGACGACGATCGAGGGGCAGGACTACCTGCAGATGAGCATCGCGATCAACCCGGGGAACTCGGGCGGGCCGGTGTTCGACTCGGCCGGGCGGGTGATCGGTGTGGCGACGCTCAAATCGAGCAAGGCCGAGTCGATGGGGTTCTGCATCCCGGTCGAGGCCGTCAATGTCGCGCTCGGCCGCCTGGACCAGCAGCCGGAGGCCTCCCGACGATCGACGCTGTCGCGGCACCGGGCGCGCACGGCGTTCCAGTTGCTCACCAGCGCGGGGGCTCTTTACTCGGCCGCGCTGAATGTCCGCGTTGGCGTGCTGGCGCGGCTGCCAGTACTGGGGCCCGGCGTGGATCTGCTGGCCACCGACGCCGCCCGCACGCTCGACCAGGTGCTCTCGCAACTCGAAGAGAGGCAGCTCGCCCACTTCGGCCGCGTCCTGGCCGAGCTAGATGGCGACACCGCGCTGGCGGAGCCGGCGCGCCGCCGTTACGACGAGTTCGCCGCGAACTACCGGGCCATGAAGGACCTGTACCAGCACCCGAGCCACCCGGCCGACCGCTACGCGGCGCGCGCCGGCGTGCTCCGCGGCCGGCACCTCCAGGTCGTCAAGGCGCTCCAGGCCGACCTGGGCGTCGTCGTTCCGGACGAGCTGCTGGCGATGCTCGAGGCCGGGCCCGAATCGGACGGCTCGGCCGACGCCCTGGTCCAGGCCGGCCCCGGCCAGTCCCGGCCGCGATTGCGTCCCTACAGCCTGATCCCGCCGCCGCCGCTGCCGATGGGCCCGCCGTTCAGGCCCGACATGTTCAAGCCGGCGCAGGACGCCCGCGAACGCGCCCGCGCCATGCACCGCATGTTCCAGGAGCGGATGGAGGAACGCCGGCGGGCGATGGAAGAGCGCCTTGGCATCGGCGCGCCTTCGTGAGAGACGCGGGAAATGATCCGGGCGAACCGGCGACGTGAGTCGCCGGATGCTTTCGCTTTCGGCATGCCTCGGTGTGTCTGGGCGGGTCTCGGTCCGTGAGGACCCGGCGACCGACGTCGACGGTTCGCCGGGAAAAGCACCGGCGACGGGGCGGACACTGCCTGGTGCCCGCCGTCGCAGGATGGGTTGGGTTGCGTCGACTTT
>JAKAUH010000865.1 GCA_021818605.1 Planctomycetota bacterium | reverse complement strand
CAACAGCGGCTGGATGCGGTCCCAAAGCTCGTCGGGCAGGAGTGGCTTAGCCATGGTGGCACCTCTCAGCAAGGTCGCTCACCTCAGTCCTCTGCACAGCTCGTGCCCGACAGTCAATTTTGTTAGGGCCTGTAAGGGATCCCCGCGCCCCCACGAAAGAAAGTAGGAGTCCCTTTTGGCAGTCTGAGGCCCAGCAGCGGGTAAGGAACCTTTGATTTCGGTGCCCGACCCCTTTTCTGATCCCTGGCCGGAACGTCATGCCGGGACCCGCCGGGATGTCGAGTTCTCCGTCCGACCGCGGCGGCTGGTCAATCCTTACGCTTCTCCCGCTTCAGCTCGACCACGATCTGCTCGAAGCCGATCTGCTCGTACTTGTCGGGGCGATCCCCCTCGGCGCGGAAGCAGAAGACGAACCTGTCGGCGCCGTCGAACTTGTAGATGCCCTTGCAGGTCTTCCCCCTGGCGTCCTCCGGGGCCTCGACGATTTTGAAGTCGATCGCCTTCTCGGGCTTCGCCTTGGCGTCGAGGGTCAGCATCATCTCGTAGCTGCGGCTGGGTGCCTCGATCGCCAGCTTGTTCCCCTTGAAAGTGTAGGTCGTCGTCTCCCCGTTGCCCGCCCGGGTCGTCCACTTTCCCTCGAGCTTCTTCAGGTCGCCGCCGTCCTTCTCCGTTTTCGCGTCGTCGCCCCGCGTCGCGAAGCCCGTCCCCAGAATCGTCGCCACCGCCAGCCCGATCACCGCGCGTCGCGTCGTCATCGTCATCTCCTCGACCTCCCGCCCGAAGGTTGGCACTTGCCCGCCACGTCCGCCCAAAGGGTCGACGCCATTGTCATAACCATCCGTCAAGACTTGGCGGTCAACCCAGGAAACGATACAAAGGTATTACGGCGGCATGAAAGTCGGTCAGGCTTTCCAGATTGACGCGGCTGAACCGTCAGACTCGAAAGCCTGACCTACGGAAGCTGAACCACCGTCAGGCTGGAAAGCCTGACCTACGGAAGCTGAACCACCGTCAGGCTGGAAAGCCTGACCTACGTCAGAATCCTCCTCGCCGGGGTAATATCGATCAAGGTCAGGGCCCGGCCAAGGCGGATTTCTTGCGGGCCTCGCGGACGATGTGGGAGAGCTCCGGGAGGATAATCCGGCTCATGGCGAGCTCGACGGCCGCGCGCGAGCCAGGCATGACCAGGACGGCCGACTCGCCGATGAGGCCGCCGATGGCGCGGCTGAGGAGACACGCGGGGCCGATCTCGGCGTAGCTGAGCATCCGGAATAATTCGCCATAGCCGGGCAGGGGACGAGTGAGCAGGGCCGAGACCGTCTCATAAGTCCGGTCGCGGGAACTGATGCCGGTCCCGCCGGTGACGAGGATGGCGTGGATCTCGGGCCGTGCGGCGAATCCGACGAACAGGGGGGTCATCCGGTCCGGCTCGTCGGGCACGATCGCCCGTTCGAGGATCCGGTGGCCGGCCGCCTCGGCCATCGCCACGATCAGGGCCCCCGAAGTGTCGGTCTCGATGGTGCGCGTGTCCGAGACCGTCAGGACCGCCAGACCCAGTGCCCCCGGCGCGTCGGCGCGATGCTCCGCCACGGATTGGCTTGCCATGAATCCCTCATCATTTCCGGATTATGCCCAACCCCCCAACTTGACAAATGATCGAGCTGGTAGACAGGCGATTGCGGTAATCCGAAGGGTATCCTTAGAATACGAGGAAGGTCGAATCCTAACGAGATCGGGGGGCAATCGTCATGGCCGCGGGGCAACGACGTCCGATCGGCGGCGGGCTGGCGGGTCTGTTGGGGTTGTACTGGTTCCTCTGCGGCGGGGTGGGGCCATCGGCGCGGGCTCGCGCCGACCTCATCGAGCTGCGGGGTGGGGGCCAGGTGCAGGGGAAGGTGATTCCCGACCCGAAGAACAAGGATCGGGTGCAGGTTTTGCTCATGCGCGGGCGCCACCCGCTGTCATTCCGCAAGGACCAGATCGCGCGGGTAGTGTCGAAGGCGAGCCCGCTCGACGAGTACGTGAACCGGCTGAGGAAGGTCTCGCAGACGGCCGAGGCGCAGTTCGCCCTGGGCGAGTGGTGCGAACGGAACAAGCTCCCCGACCTGGCGCGGCAGCATTACGAGCGCGCCGTGGACCTGGACGCCGATCACGAGGGCGCGCACAAGAAGCTGGGGCACGTGCGGGCGCAGGGCGCGTGGCTGACCCGCGACGAACTGAGCGCGGCGCAGGGGCTAGTGAAGTACAAGGGGCGTTGGGTCACGGAGGAGCAGAAAACGAAGCGCCAGGCCGCAGACCGGCTGTCGGCCGCGCAGGGGTCGTGGCTGCGTCGGATCCGGATGCTCCGAACGGCGATCGTCAACGGGTCGTCCGATCGCCGCCGCGAGGCCGAGTCGCAGTTGATGTCAATTCGCGACCCGGACGCGGTGGTCCCGCTGGTGAGGGTCTTCGGCCAGGACGACGCGACGCGCCGGATCTTGCTGGCTCTGGTGCTGTCGACGATCGGGGGACACGAGGCGACCGCGGCGCTGGTCCAGCGGGTGCTCGACGAGCCGGACTCCGAGGTGCGGACGATCACGTTCGAGCATCTGAAGCAGCGGGACGACGCGGGCGTGACGAACCGGTTCATCCGGGCGCTGGGCCGCGAGGACATCAAGGTGATCAATCGTGCGGCATGGGCGCTGGGGAATCTCAATGCGGTCGAGTCGGTCCCGCACCTAGTCGCGGTGCTGGTGACCTATGAGGACCGGATCGTGGTACCGCAGTTGTTCGGCGGACCGCCGCAGCCGACCGTGCCGACGGGGCCGGGCATCGTTCCGAGGGGCTTCATCAACAACGGATACGGGATGGTCTACTCAACGCCCCCGGTCGTCAGCAACGGGGCGGCCGCGATGGGGGTCGGCGTGATTCCGTACGTTCCGGCAGGGATGCTCGGCGGCAATTACGCCGGTGCGGCCAGACCTCAGGAGGACGCGCACCTTGAGCGGTTCACCTATCGCAATGTCGAGGTTCTGACGGCGCTCCAGAAGCTGACCGGCCAGGATTTTGGGTATAACATGGATTCGTGGAAAAGCTGGATCACCCGGTCGTTCAACCCCCACCCGCGGCCCTCGCGGCGGGTGCCACAGCCATGAGCGGGAACCCGATGCCCGGCGGCGACGAACTCGACGAGTGGCGCAGCTCCGTCCGCCAGATCCGCCAGCGACTGGAGTCGCTGCGGCGGGCCGGTGTGAGCGACTGGCCGCGGTCGCGCCGGCGCGGCGAATCGGTCGTGGCGGTCACCTACGAGCCCACGGCCGCCCCTGCTTCGCCGAGGATCGAGCCCGTCGCAGAGCCCGTCCCGCCGACACTCGCGCCGGCGCCGGCTCCTGCCCCAACACCGC
>JAKAUH010000076.1 GCA_021818605.1 Planctomycetota bacterium | reverse complement strand
TCCCGCCGATCAGCGCGGCCAGGCCGAGCCAGTACGTGCCGCGAGCCACCTCCCGTACCCAGGACTGCTCCGTCGTCGTCTGGATCGCGGTGAAGGTCAGCATCAATACCAGAAGCGCGGCGGCATACGAAAACGGGGCCAGCAGGAACGGGTTGACCGCGTTGAACTGCGTCTCACGCTCGATCATGGCGACCGTGGGATACTGCGGCGTGATCGTCTCGCCCAGCGCACGCGAGGCTGCCAGGAGCCGCGCGCCGACGGCCGGCTCGATCGCGCCGGGATACTGGACCTCAGCCTGCTCGAATGCCTTGTAGGCATCGAGGAATGCCTTGACCGAGTCGGCGGGATAGCCGGCCGCGACCAGGTCCTCGGGCTTTGACTTCAGGAACGTCTTGAGCGGAATCCAGGTCGAGCTGTCGCGGAGCCACTCGGTCAGGCGCTTGTCGGCGTCGGCGTCCTCGCCCGGGTTTTTGTGGTCGTCGCGGGGGATGACCTTCCAGTACGTGGCGAGGGCCGACAGGGCATCGCGCTCGATCGGGGTAAGCGCGTCCTCGGTCTTCTTGCCCGACCTGGCGTCGCGGAGGACCGACCCGGTGAAGGCCAGGTACTCGGCGTTCGAGGGCCGCGGCTCGATCAGGATGATCCCGGCCGACGAGAACCGCTCGCCACTATACGCCTGGTACATGACCAGCCGTTCGGCCACATCGATCGCGCGGCGCTCGACCTCGCTCGGCCGTTCATTGGCCGTCGGGTTGCGGTCGAACTTCTGCTTCCTGTCATTCGCGATGCTTGCCCACGTCAGGAACGGGGTCGGGGTGACATGCCCATCGGCGTCCGCCGCGGGAATCACGGCCTCCTGGAGCTCGCGGGGCGAGAGCCATTTGTGGTCCTCCGACAGCCGCGCGGCCAGCTCGGCGACGGTGCGGCGATCCTCGATCGGCAACTTCGAGCCGCGGACGAAGTTGATCAGCGTCGGCGCGTTCAGCTCGGGGTCGACGGCCAGGGCGCGAAGGCGCTCCTTCTCGCCGGCGGGCGTGGTCTGCTTGGCGGCGATGCCGTCGAGCCGCGATCGGATCGTGCCCGAGAGGATCACGCGGCGGAGCGGGAAGTACTCGACCAGGATGAACGGCTGGTCGTCCCAGAACTCGGGCCGGACCGTCCAGCCGAGGAACGCGGCAACGTGCCCCCACTTCTCGACCTTCCACGACGTGTCGGACCGCCGCGCCGCGGCCGGGTCGAGGATCCTCTCGATGGCCTCGCGGGGGTCGCGCAGCACGATGGTCTCGCGGCCGTAAACCTGCTTCACGTCCTCGCGAGCGACGGTGTCGAGCGGCTTGACCCGCCCATTGTGCATGACGGGCACCTTGCCGAGCTCGACGTAGGCGGCACCGGTGCCCGCGCGCTCCTCCTTCTCGCCGGCCCACGCCGTCGGGGCGAACGCGGTGGCCCCGGCGAGGACCAAGGCCAGGATGAGCGGCGCTACGGGTTGCCTGGCAGACTGTCTCATGACTGGTTCCTCCGTCGCGGCGAACGGCCGCGCCGACTGTCGTGTTCGGATGCTCATCACAGTGTCTCTTCCTTGGCGGCCGGACCATCGGGCGTGGAGGCGCCGTCGTCCTGGCGCTGTTTGACCGCCTCGCGGGCGGCGGCGGCGCGCTCACGCTCGCGCTTGCCGCCGTCGGTGAAGACGCCCGCCCTCATGTAGAACTGCACGAAGGTCCCCAGCACGACCAGCAGGCAACCGGCGTAGATGATCGGGCGGCCAGGATTGGTGGCGACCTGGAAGATCGACTGGAAGCGCCCCGTGGTCTCAAAGGTGTCGGGGTTGCGTTCCGCGTTGTATCGCATCTGGTAAAAGGTGTATCCGCGATGATCCATCGGGTGGTTCATCCAGATCTTGTGCGGCTGGTCCTTGATCCCGCGCTCGGTGTCGGTCAGCCGCACCTTGCTCTCGAACCTGGTCGGCTGGGGTGTGCCCGGCTCGAAGCCGACCTCGAAGTCGTCGAGCTTGATCTCGAAGCCCAGCGGCTTGCGGTCGACGTCGAGGGCCAGCGAGTAAACGCCGTCGCGAAACACCAGGTACGTCGGCCGGGGCGGCTTGAGGCTGTCGACCTCATTGCGGCGGAGCCAGACGTCGCGGGTCTCGGAGCCGACCGTCATCTCCACCAGGCAGGCCGCGACCTGCTGGTCGGCCTCGCCATGCGGGACATACACCGGCACGCAGACGTCCTTCTCGACGGCCGAGGGCAGGTAGTCGTCGACCTCGAAACTGATCGTCATCGGCATGCCGGCGTTGCCGCCGAACGCCACGATCGGCTGGCCTGGCGTCAGTGTTCCGAACGATCGCAGCTCGCCCGATCCGGCCTTGCCGCGCCCGTAGACGCGGTAATGCAGCGTCTCGTCCGGGCCGGCCAGGACGTCGATCTCGCCGAAGCGCCGATTAATCTTTGGATCGATCGTCGGCGCGACCATGTAGTGGATCGATGCCAGCGGGGTCGGCGGCTGGGCCGGCGGTTTCGCCCGACCCTCGGACTCCTCCTGCGGCGGAATCAGGTTGGGGACCATCGGCAGGTTGGCCAGGGCCATGTGGGTCATCGGCTCGCCGCCGGCCTTCTGAATCTTGAACAGGGCGATCGGCACCGGGTCATCGCCGAGCTGGGCGTTCAGACCGCGCTCCTGGGTGGGGAACTCCATGACGTCGGCGAGGCTGACGGTCAGGTCGCTCCCGGGCAGCGTGACCGACTTCCCCTTGTTGCCCTCGAGTGCCCAGTCGTACACGCGCGTCTTGCCCGATCGATCGGCGTAGCGGAACCGGGCGATCCCCTGCGTGCCGGTTGCAGCCGGGCATCTGAGGAAGTCGTCGACCAGCTCGGGACGGTCCACGACCGAGAACGTGATCAGCGCGGGCGCGCCGCGCATCGGCTCGCGGACGGCGCGGTAGAACTTGCGGTCGGTGACGAACCACTGGCTGTCCTCGCTCGCCAGGGCATCCTGCTCGCGGGGCATGCCGGGCCCCTTGAATCGCAGTCGCATCCGCGCCATGGGGGCGCCGGCGGGATCCGGAACGTGCTCCGTGGCCCGCTCAGATGCCGCGAGGTAGCGCTTGACGACCAGGCGGAACGGCGATCCACTCCGGGTGAGCATCTCCTGCGTCGAGCCCCACGATCCCGCCAGGCCAAACGTCGCCAGGTTGATGATACGAGAGACCACTCCCGCCGGGCGCGGATGCTCGGGTCCCCAGGAGAACGCACCCGGGCGGAATGGCAGGTCGAACGACGCCAGGTCGCGCTGGGCGTGCGGGTCAACCTCGCGGACACGGATCACGGGGTAGTTGGTCCGCACCAGCTCGCTACGGACGTCGCCCTCGAGCATTCCGACCTGCC
>JAKAUH010001031.1 GCA_021818605.1 Planctomycetota bacterium | reverse complement strand
TGTCCTTTGTGGTGCGATAGAGGACAGGCATATGACCGCCCCCGGTGCGATAGAGGACAGACATATGACCGCCCCCGGGATATCCATGCAGTCTAGCGGACATGGCGGCACAACGCCACGGAAAAGCGCCTGTCCTTTGTGGGACCTTTTCTTTCGACGTCGAGCAGGGTCTCGACGCGATCGACCGCAACGCGCGGATTCAGACCCAGCTCATCGAGGACCTGCTGGATCTCTCGCGGATCATCTCGGGCACGCTGCGGCTGGACATCCAGCGCGTGAACGTCGCCGAGATCATCGAGGCCGCGCTGGCGACGGTGCTGCCCGCCGCCGAGGCCAAGGGGGTCCGGATCGTCAAGATCCTCGACTCGCTGGCCGGCCCTGTGCCGGGCGACCCCGCCCGGCTCCAGCAGGTCGTCTGGAACCTGCTCTCCAACGCGGTGAAGTTCACGCCCAGGGGCGGCCGGATCCAGGTCCTGCTCGAGCGGGTCAACTCGCACGTCGAGATCACGGTCACCGACACCGGGATCGGGATCAAGCCCGAGTTCCTGCCGCACGTGTTCGACCGGTTCCGCCAGGCGGACGGGACGACCACGCGCCGCCACGGGGGCCTGGGTCTGGGTCTCTCGATTGTCAAGCAACTGGTGGAGATGCACGGCGGGTCGGTGCGGGCCAAGAGCCCGGGCGAGGAGCAGGGAAGCACCTTCTCGGTCTCGCTGCCGCTTCTGGTCATCCACGACCAGAAGGAGCCGCACCGCGTCTGCCCGCGTGAGCGGCACGAGGACGAGCTGGCCTCCTCGGCGAACCTGCTCGACGGCGTCCGCGTGCTGGTGGTCGACGACGAGCCCGACGCGCGCGACATGATCGCTCGCGTGCTCGGCGACAGCCGGGCGAATGTCGAGGTCGCCGGCTCGGTCCCCGAGGCGCTGGGCCTGATCGCGCGGCATACCTTCAACGTCCTGGTCAGCGACGTCGGGCTCCCCGACGCCGACGGCTACGACCTGATCCGCGAGCTGCGTTCGCGGGGATACACGGCGCGCGACCTGCCGGCGGTCGCACTGACCGCCTTCGCCCGGCCGGAGGACCGCCGCCGCGCCCTGCTCGCTGGTTTCCAGGTCCACGTCGCCAAGCCCGTTGACCCGGACGAGCTGGTCGCCTGCGTCGCCAGCCTCGTCGGGCGCACGGGCGTGTCGTGAGCCCGCCGGACGAGCCGGTGCGAGCCGAGCCCGACGCGCTCAGCCGGAGCGCGCGATCTTCTTCAGCAGTATCTCGGGATCGGCGGGCTTGGTGATATGTTCGTCGAAGCCGGAGGACAGCGCGCGGGCGCGGTCCTCGGCGCGGCCGTACCCGGTGACGGCGATGAGTCGGGCGCCGGCCGTCTCGGGATCGCGGCGCAGCGCCGTGGCCACCGCGTAGCCGTCCATGCCGGGCAGGCCGATATCGCAGACGACGGCGTCGGGATGGCAGCGCTTGGCCTCGGCGACTCCCTCGAACCCGTCGACGGCGACACTGACCTCGTGGCCGTGCAGGTGGAGCAGCCTGCGGAGGCTCTCGGCGGCGTCGATGTTGTCCTCGACGACGAGTATGCGGAGGCGCATCGCGCCCTCGGGGACCAGGGAGTGCTCCGGGCCGGCCGGCTCGGCCAACGGGATGCGGACGACGAACTCGGCCCCGAGGCCCGGGCCGCTGCTGTGGGCCTGGACCGAGCCGCCGTGCAGCTCGATGATGCCGCGGACGAGGGCCAGGCCCAGACCCAGGGCCCCCCGGCCGACGCCGAGGTTGTCGTCGGGCTGGGCAAGCGCCTCGAGGATTCGCCCCAGGACCTCGGCCGTCATGCCCGTGCCGGTATCGCGGACGGAGAGGACCGCCTGGTCTCCGGCCGTGTCGGCGGCGACCTCGAGCGTCACCGAGCCACCGCGGCTGGTGAACTTCAGCGCGTTGTCGAGGAGACCGTTGACCACCCGGCGAAGCCGCGCGGCGTCACCGCGCACCCAGACCGGCAGAGGAGCCGGCACGGTCGCCAGCGCTACCCCGAGCCGCGCCGCGTCGCCGCGACGGACGTCAACCGCCTGTGTGGCGAGCCGGCCCAGGTCCATGCGATCGAGCTCCAGGTCCACCAGCCCGCGTGACAGCCGCGAGATCTCCAGCACGTCCTCGACAATCCGCGTCAGGCGGTCGACCTGGCGGTCCATCACCTCGTACAACTCGGTGGCGGACCGCGGATCGTCCAGGCCGCGCTTCAACAGGTGCAGGCTGTTGCGGATCGGTGCCAGGGGATTGCGCATCTCATGGGCCAGGAGGCCGAGCAGCTCATCCTTGCGCCGCGAGGTCTCGATGGTGCGGATCAGGTCGTCCCGCAGCTCCTGCTCGCGCCGTGAGGACTCTGTCAGGTCGCGGGTGGTGTGCGCGTAGCCGCGCAGCGTCCCGTCGGGCCCGCGCAGCGGCGCCACCGTGACGTCGGCCCAGAACTGCGAGCCGTCCTTGCGCGTCCGCCACCCCTGCTCGCGCCATCGCCCCCGCTTCAGCGCGGCCTCCAGGGCACGCCGGGGCTCGGGACCCGCCGCCAGCACCTCCGCCAGCAACCGGCCCACGACCTCTTCGGCCCGAAAGCCGGTCAGCCGCTCGGCGCCGGCGCTCCAGCTCCGCACGGTCCCCTTCGGGTCGACGAGGACGATCGCCATGTCCTCGACGCCGTCGATCAGCAGTCGGAAGCTCTCGTCATCCCGGTCCGGCTCCGAGCCCGCTGTCTGTTGCCGATCCTCGTCGCGGTCCACGTTTCCCCCTGTTTGGGCCCGGACCTTCGGTCGCGGCGCCAGAGACGGTCTCGCTTCGCTGCCCCCCTATCCTGCCGGTCCCACCATCCCCACGAAAAACGCGGGGGCAGATCCGGGATCGGGGCGAGCGTGTCGTCGGACTGCTCGGACACGCGCGGCTGGATGCTCAATCGACGTCCAGGGTCCCGGAGTGCCACTTCAGTCCATCGTTGCCGTGCGCGAATCTCGACGGTCATTCATCCCCCGGCGAGATCCCGAGCGATCCTCCTTATCGTGAAGCCAGACAGGCTTTAAGGAGTAAACGAAAGCAATCGCCCTTCCGCGCGCCGTCAACCCTTCGATGAACCCCCCAAACTTGCCCGGATGGCCGCGGCGGGGTGAGCCGCACATCCCGCGATCATCTGCCGGCCGATTCTCGGCGAGACACTCCCGGAGCCCGCGAGCCGGACGCACCGCGATCGTCGCGCAGTTGCGCCCTGGCTCCCCAGAACACCCGCAAATCGCAGGCCAGTTGCTCAGAAACTCGGTCATGCCCTCCCGAATCGGGCGCCGGAGGGTCCGTCTTCGGGAGCCGGGAAGCCCGGCCGGCGCCTCACTCGCCCAGGTTGCCGGCTC
>JAKAUH010000932.1 GCA_021818605.1 Planctomycetota bacterium | reverse complement strand
GAAGATGGCGCGCATCGTCGTCGTCTTGCCGGCTCCGTTGGGCCCGATGAGCCCGCAAACCTCGCCCGGCCCGACCTCCAGCGACAGGTCCTTGACCGCGCAGAAGTTGTCGTAGTCGACTCTCAGGTCCTTGATCTTGATCATCCAGTCCCCCATCGGCGTTCACCCGTGGCTGTTTCCGGTGGTTCGCCACTATGTTCTTATGTTCGGCGAGATGCGAGGTGTGCCAGGCGGCCGACCGGATGATGCGAGCCCCTCAGCGCTCCCCTCCACCGGCCGGCGCCCGCCGGATCGCCGCGCGGACGAGCGGCTTCCACCGCGCGAGGTCGTCGGCCGCGACGGCGGCCTCGGCCTCGTCGACCAGCGTCTCCAACCCATTCGTCGGCTCGCGGATTTCCTTGAGGAGCACCTCGGCGGATTCGGTTCCTTTTGCGCCCTCGGCGAACTGGGCCATGATCCGCTCATGGAACGCGACGGCCCGCGCCACGGCGGCGGGCCCGCGACGCTCGGGGGTTGATCTGGTCGAACGGTCGGCGGCAACCTTCGCGAGTCGGGCCTCCTCGGCCTGGAGGGCCTTCCACTTCGCCTCGGCCACTCGCTCAACGGTACGGCACCGGACGACCTCGGCCTCGAGCTCCTGGATTCGCCGCGGTGCGGTGTAATCGATGAGCCGGGTTTTCAGCATCTGCTTCGCGTTCAGGGCAAGTTGAGCACCTTGGGCGTTGAGCCGGGTCCAGACCTTGTCGTCGTCAGTCTCCGCCGTCGCGGCCAGGTCGTCGGCTTGCACGAGCACGCTCTCGGTGAGCGTGATCTCGATTTCGATCGAGTTTTCGTCCTGCTTGCGGACACCCTCCGCATACTCCCTGACCGCGATCTCGGCGAATTCGCGGGCAAGTTTCGCCTTGAGGTGATCGGCCTCGGCCTGTCTTCTCCGGATCCGCAGCAACCCCAGCACTTCGGTCATGTCGCAGTCGTCGTCGGCCGGTTCCGCGATCCGCCGGGCCAGTGCCGCGAGCCGGTCGCCCGAGGTCTTCAGCGACCGCACCACTTCGCGCCGGACGTCCGAGGGCCGGCCCCCGGCACCCGGGCCGGATTGGGCCATTGCCGGCAAGGCGAGACCGCAGAAGACCACGAAAGCGAGCGCGCCGGGCCTCGCCCGCGAAGCACGACCCGGCTCCGTCCGCCCGTCGATCAGTCCTGAGTAAGATGCGGCATTCATCGGAGGTGCGTCTCCAGGGTTCGGGACGGGTCATCGCCGCGCGGACCTCTTGAGTTGCGGCTTCAAGCGGGCCAGCTCATCGGCGGCCTTCACGGCCGCGGCTTCCTCGATGAGCGCGGCCAGGTCGTCGGACCAGCCGCGAAGCTCGTGGATCTGGGACTCGCCAAGTCTGCCGTCCTTGCGGAATCGCGCGAGTCCGGCCTGGAGCTTCTCCTCGATCGGGAGCGCCTGGTCGATCAGGGCGAGGATCCGCGCCGCGGCTCCATCGGCCGGACGACCGGTTGCCTCGGCCTTCTCGGCACGGGCGAGCTTCTTCCGCGTCACCTCGAGTTCCGCCTTCGCCCTGAGTTCTTCCGAATGAGCGTTCTTGAGATCCGCTTCGAGATCCCGGGTGACCTTCCCCTTCGTGTACTTGTTGAGGATCAACTTCCTCTGCTCGGCAGTCTCGAGCGAGATTTCCGACTTCTTCAGCTCGAGCTCGGCCGTTACCTTCTCGATCTCGGTTCTTGCCTCCTTGGCCAGCGCGTTGGCGCGGACGTTCTCGGTCTGCGCGACGTGCAGTGCGCTCTCGATCTGCGCGGCGTCGTGGGGGAAGGTCGCCTCGACGTACTCCTTGAGCGCCAGCTCGGCGATCTTGTGGCGGCGGGTGGCGTGATCGAACCGGCCCTCGGCCTGGATCAATTCAATCTTTAGCCGGTCGACCGCGTCGTCGAGCGCCCTCGGGCTGGCCGGGTCATCGACGACCGCGGCGGTCAGGGCGACGAGCCGCCGGTCGGCGTCGCTGACGGCGCGGCGGATCTGGGCGATCGCGACGGCGGCGTCGTGGGATTTGTCGGATGTCGAGTCCTGACCGCCAGGCGCGGACGACGCGGGTGCCTGGCCCAGGCACAGTCCCAGGCCGATGACGGCCACCGTCGCGGCCGCTACGAGGATGGAACGAACGCCCCTGGGTGTCCGTCGCGCGATCGCCGCGTCGAGTGGGTCGGTCACGGACGCCAGCGAACTCGATTGCTGTATCATCGTCAACTCACTCCTTCGCTCAGTCATCGAGGTGGAGAGGGTGTGGGTCTTACTTCGCGGAAGAATGCCTGTACTTCCGGGCAGATTGCTGGAGCCGCGGCTTGAGCCGGGCGAAGTCGTCGATGTTGCGGATCGCCTCCGCGCGAGCCACAAGGCTCCGCAATTGATCGAGGAAGACAATCATCTCATTGGCCAATTCCGCCCCGCGCGGATTCGGCCCGGCAAGCTCGCCGAGCTTCGCGCGGATTTTGTCCTCGAGCGGGATGGCCTGGTCGATCAGGGCGAGGACGCGCCTGTTCTTCTCGGCCGGGCCGGAGTGCTCGGTGTTCTTCCGCAATGCCGCCAGCTTTCCCTTCTCGATCTCCCAGGCCGCGTTCCTGGCGAGTTCCTCGGCGCGGGCTTTATGGGCGTCGGAGTCGAGCTCCTTGAGCCGTTTCGGGATCGTGTACTCGGCCAGCACCTTCTTCTCATCTTCGACCGCGGAGAGCTGAAGCCGGGCCTGCTGTTCCAGCAGCTCGGCCTTCTCGACCCGGTCGGTGTACTGGTACACCAGGTCGAGGCCCGAGGCCGACTGGGGTGCGAGGCCCGAGATTCGGGCCAGCCGTTTCTTCGCCTCGGCGATCCTGCGTTGCGCGCGTTCCACCTCCTCCTTCGACGCCATGATTCTGGCCTCGGCGGTCGCCAGCTCGCTCTGGCGGGTCCCCTGGTCGTACTCCGTTCTTGTCAGCTCGGCGACTTCGCGAGCGGACTTTGCGTTGAGGTAGTCGATCTCGGCCTGCCGGGTCCGCATGATCTGGTCGACCGATCGGTCCGGGTTTCCTTGCGACCTGGCCACCTCCTCCAGGACGGGGCGGGCGAGTGCCGTCAGGCGGCGGTCGAGATCCCCGAGCAGGCCTTCATACCTTTCCACGACTCCGGCCATTGCTTCAGCCGCTGCGGCTTTCTGGTCGGGGCCCCCAGCCTGCGGCTGCGCGTGTGCGGAGGGCGCCTGACCGGGCCGGAGGACCACGAGCGAGAGCAGGACGAGTGCGCCGGCCCATCGGCGGTGCGAGAGGATGCCGGTGATCATCTTCGGCCGACGAGTGCCGCGAGGCTGTGCGGGGGAGAGGAGCATCGTCGCGGTCTCCTTATTTGGGTGCGCAAACGG
>JAKAUH010000885.1 GCA_021818605.1 Planctomycetota bacterium | reverse complement strand
GGCCAGCAGGGATCGCCGCGGGACGTGCCGACGTAGGTCATCGTGCCCCAGTCGGCCGTACTGCCGGACTGGAACTGGACCACGATCGAGCTGAACGGGCTGCCATCCGAGTCGAGCCAGTAGACGCGGAGGGTGAGCGACTTACCAGGCGTGTCGCATGTCGCCCCGACTCGGAAGACCTGCGACATTGCCGGCGCCGTGTAGCGAGGTACGGCGGACGCATCCGGGTCCGGTGCCGTGACGACGCGCGTCGGGAACTCAAAGTTGGAGTCGAGCGTGACGATCGTCGCGCTCGTGGTTGCAGTGGCGAGGGCGGTCTTGCCGCCAGCGATCAGTGTGGGCATCGGTTTTCGGGGGATTGCCCCGTCCTCGGGTGGAAATGCTGCGTCTGCAGCCGGGGAGAAGCTTGAAAGGCTCTTCTCCAGGCCGGTGCGGGTCACTTGGGTGGTTTTCCTGGGCGGCTCTTCGCGAAATCGTGGGGGGGCGCCTTCGCAGATCAGGCCGCATGAGGTGGCGTTTTCAGCCGCGTCACTCGGTCCGAAAACCCCTTGCTGAGTGCTCCCCATTCCCCATCTGGTTTTTGAGTCCCCCGACGAAGTCCATTGCCATCCGGTTTTCCTCATGGCGACAGGCCTCGCTCTCCACTCCGGTGCATCTCGACCATCCAGGTAAGGAGAAGGGACCCTCCGCCTTGTGGACCATTGGAGATCGCCTTCTGCTGCGCGATCAGTTGTCAATCCTTGTTATGCTTGTCTCCCTCTCTTTCTTGTTCTTTTTCTTTCTGAGACGCCTTTCGACACTCGAATGGCCTTCCATCTTTACTATCCACCCTATTTTTCTCCTGTCAATACTTAGTATATCCTCCTTGTTCTTGCGGACCCCTTTTTTTGCTCTTCTTTGCCCGTTTGTTTTCTTCGGTGTGTCCCGTGCGCAAAAGCGTTCCGGCCGCATTGACGGCGGTCGGGGCGTTGTGCTTGTGCTGAGGGCGATCTGGTGCCGGCACGAAGAAAGGGGTCGGGCGTCGTGGCCCATCCGAGGGGCCTGGGCGTGGGGCAACAATGCCCGCCCGCCCGGAGGAACTTTTCCGCCGGGGTAATGGTGTCGGCGGAGAGCCGGTCGGATCGGGTGTGATCTGGTCAGGTGGTCGGGCGGTCAGGCGGGTTGGCGGGACCAGGCGTAGAGGGCGACGGCGGCCGCGGCGGCGGCGTTGAGCGAGTCGACGCCGGGGCGCATGGCGATCCGACGGCGGTGGCCGGCGCGCAGGTGCGGCGGCAGGCCGGGCCCTTCGACGCCGACCACCAGGCCGAAGCGGTCGGGGAAGGGCGATTCGGAGAGCTCGGGGCCGTCGGTGTCCAGGGCGATCAGTGGGGCGTGCTCGGTCCGCAGGTCGGCCAGGCGCGGGCCAACCTCGAGCGGGACCTGGAAGAGCGCCGGGCCGGCGGCGCGGCTGCTCCTCGGGTGGAACGGGTGCGCGGCCTCGCGGAGCAAGACCACCCGCGCCGCGCCGAAGGCCGCCGCCGAGCGGATTACGGCGCCGACGTTCTCCGGGTCCTGGAACGGGACGAACAGGGTGCAGCCTGGTGGCCACGGCGAGGCGTCCGACCAGGCCGGCATCGCCGGCACCCGGACGAGCAACAGCGGTGCGTGCGTCCCGGCGACGTCCAGCTCCCGGAACAGTGGATCGGCCAGGCGGAGCCACGGCACCGACGGTTGGGCCGGCGGAGGGCCGTCGGAGCCGGTCAGCCAGCCGAGGACCGATTCCGGGAACCGCCCGCTGACCTCGCCGATGATCCGGGAGCCTGCCAGGATCGCCTCGCCGTGCTCGCGAATCCCTGGACCGCCCAGCAGCGAGCGCAGCCGGCGGAATGTCGGGTTTGAGGCGCTGGTGATCTCGCGGATCTCGCCTTCAAAATCGAGCGCGGCGCCGGAACCGCCCGCGGAGCGCGAATCCTGGCGGGATGATCGGGCCGGCTCGGCGGAACCCTCGAGCCGCTCGTAAACCACCAGCCGGCGCTGGTGGGGCGTGCCAGGGATCTCGTAGGCGTGATCGGCGGCCAGGCAAAACGAGCCGGCGTGCGACTCGGCGGCCTCGGCGATCTCGTCGTCGCAGCCGGGGCCCTTCATGAAAAGCATCCGGCCGCCCGGCGCCAGGCAGCCGGCGACGCGATCGAGCGTTTCGGGGATCGAGGCGACCGCCCGGGTGATCACGCCGGCCACTCGGTCGGGGTAGTCGGCTCCGACCTTGTGGGGATACACTTCGACCCCGTCGAGCCGCAGCGCGTCGCGAACCTCGGCGAGGAAGTCGGCCCGCGCCCCGCGCGGCTCGGCCAGGATCATGCGGACCGCGGGACGGGCGATCCTGAGCGGGATGCCCGGTAGCCCCGGTCCGGAGCCCATGTCGATCAGGGGCGACGGCGGTTCCTCGAACCGCAGGACGAGCAGGCTGTCGACATAGTGCTTCAGCACCATGTTCTCGAAGTTGTGGATCCGCGTCAGGTTCAGCCGGGCGTTGGCCTCGCGGAGCATCCGGTGATAGTGCCACAGCAGGTCAATCTGCCGGGAATCCAGCGCGATGCCGCACTGCTTCAGAATCGCGTCGAGCGCGTCGGGTCCAGGTCTCTGCACGTCCATCCTCGCCGGGGCGCCCGATGGTAATCGGGTATCCGTAGTAGGTCAGGCTCTCAGCCTGACGCGGTCCAAAGTCGATCAGACTTTCCAGCCTGACCGACTTTCATCATACCGAGCTTTGGCCGGGAGGTGCTGTCCGCGCTCCTGCGGTCTCGAACACCAGTCGAGCTCCCCGCGATCCCCCCTGGCGAAAGCTGTCGGCGCCGCGATACGATCGGGCGACGCCAAAGCCATGAGGCCGGCACAAGGGGAGGTCGTTGCAGCATGTTGCGATCGTTCTGGGTACGAGCGTGGGCGGCGTTCTGCGCGTCGCTCGTGGTGATCGGGCAGGCGCGGGCCGACGAGCCGAAGGCGCGCGGGACAGGGAAGCTCCAGGCGACGAAGTTCGAGCCGTTGCCGCTGGGGAGCATCAAGCCGACGGGCTGGCTGAAGGATCAGCTCCGCATCCAGGCCGACGGGCTTGGCGGGCACCTTGACGAGTTCTGGCCCGACATCAAGGAGAGCGCCTGGTTCGGCGGCGAGGCCGAGGGGTGGGAACGCGTCCCCTACTGGCTCGACGGCCTGGTGCCGCTGGCGTACCTGCTCGATGATCCGAAGCTCGAGGCGAAGGTCAAGAAGGCCGTCGATTACATCCTCGCCCATCAGCAGGCCGACGGCTGGCTCGGGCCGATCGGCGACCTCCAGAAGCACCGGCCGTACGATGTCTGGCCGCTGTTCCCGCTGCTGAAGGCCCTGGCGCAGTACCAGGAGGCGACCGGCGACCCCCGGGTGATCCCGGCGATGCTGAAATGCTGCCGCAAGATCGACGAGGTGATCTCAAAGGAGCCGATGTATAGCTGGGCCCGCTTCCGCGCGGCCGACCTGGCGGAGACGCTGTACTGGCTGCACAAGCGCACGGGCGAGCCCTGGCTGGTCGACCTGGCACGCAAGGCTTTTGCCCAGGCTTATGACTGGCGGGCGCACTTCGAGGACTTCAGGTTCACCGGCAAGACTCAGGGCAAGTTCGACCTGGACAGCCACGGCGTGAACACGGCGATGGGGCTGAAGTTCGGTGGCGAGCGTTATCGAGTGTCGGACGACCCGAAGGACCGCGACGCGATCAGCCGGATGCTCGAGCAGCTCGACAAATGTCACGGCCAGGCGACCGGGATGTTCACCTGCGACGAGCACCTCGCCGGCCGGAGCCCGTCGCAGGGGACCGAGCTGTGCACGGTGGTCGAGGCGATGTACTCGCTCGAGCTGCTGGCGGCGATCACCGGCGACGCCCGGCTGGGCGACCGGCTGGAGAAGATCGCGTTCAACGCGCTGCCGGCGACCTTCAAGAAGGACATGACCGCGCACCAGTACGACCAGCAGTGCAACCAGGTGATCTGCTCGGCGAAGGGCGAGCACGTATATGTCGACAATGGCCCCAACTCGAACCTCTACGGCCTGGAGCCGAATTTCGGCTGCTGCACGGCGAATTTCCACCAGGGCTGGCCCAAGCTCGCATCGAGCCTGTGGATGAAGACCGACGACGGCGGGCTCGCCGTGGTGGCGTATGCCCCGTGCGTCGTCGAGACGAAGCTCCAGGGCAAGCCGGTGAAGCTGGAGGTCGAGACGGCCTATCCGTTCCGCGACAAGGTCACGATTCGGGTGACGGTGCCCGAGGCGATGACGTTCCCACTGCATCTGCGGTTCCCGGGATGGGCGGGCTCGTTTGAACTGAACGCCCATGGCTTGAAGTTCGAAATGCCGGGAGTGGAAAACTTCTCCGGGTCCGAAATGGGTATCCACACTCACGGAGTGAAGTTGGAGGCGAGGTATGTGCCGTTAAAGGCCAAATGGAGCGGCACCCAGAACATCGACCTAACGCTCTCGATGAAGCCGCAGCTCTACCATGGCTTCCACGACGCCGTCGCGATCGAGCGTGGCCCGCTGGTTTTTGCCCTGCCGATCGAGAGTGAGTGGCGGAAGGTCAAGGACAACGCGCAGTTCGCCGACTGGGAGGTCTATCCGAAGTCGCCCTGGAACTACGCCCTCCAGCTTGATCGCGAGCATCCCGAGCGCTCGATCGGGTTCGAGGAGCGGCCGCCTGGCGCGGGTGTGTTCTCGACGCCCGGCGCACCGATGATCGCCAGAGTGAAGGGCCGGCGGGTGCCGTCGTGGAAGCTGGAGCGTGGCGCGGCCGCCCCGCCGCCGTCGAGCCCGGTCGCGACGTCCGAGCCGATCGAGGACCTGACGCTGATCCCGTACGGTTGCACCGACCTGCGGATTACTGAATTCCCGCTGACCCCGTAGGCCGCGCGTCCGGCTTTCTCTCCTCTAACCGCAGCCCAGGTATGCCCAGGTCGATCGTCGGTAAGCTCACGTTGTTCGTGGCGGTGCTGGTCGGGCTGAACACGTCGCTGCTGGTCGGCGCGGCGTACCTGACGACCAGCGCGATCGTGCGCGACCAGGTGCGGACGCAGCTCGAGGCGATCGCCGGCGACCGGCAGGAGATCCTGTTCTTCGCGTTGCGGCAGCAGCACGAGCGCACAACCGAACTGGCGGCTCGCAGGTGGTTGCGGGTGTTGCTCGCCAGGTCCGCCGACGGGCCGGCTCCCGCATCACCGACCGACCGAATCGGCGAGTTCCTGGCTAACGTGAGGGCGCATGCGGCGGACGTGCTGGCGGTGTGGGTCGAGGACGCCCGCGGCCGGATTGTGGCCTCAAGCGGCGACGAGCAGGTTGTGGGCGTGGTCTCGCGCGCGGAGCGGCTGGCGACGGACCGCGCGGCCGACGGTGGTCTGGTGGTCCCTCCGGCGCGGGTGGCCGGGACGTATGCGGCGGTCTTCGCCGGCGTGATTCGGGACGGGTCGGGGCAGCTGCTGGGAACTCTGCTTCTGGCCGCGGACCTCGGCGCGGTGATGTCGTTCCTCGGCGACACGCACGGGCTGGGCGAACACGGCGAGGTGATGGTCGCCTGGCGGAGCGGGGATCGGATCCACCTGACGATGCCGCCGCGGTGGAATGTCGCGCTGCGGAATGTCGCGGCGGCCGACTTTCCCGCGCTGGCGGCGGCGAGCTCGGGGAATTACGGCTTCAATCCGGCGGTCGACTATCGCGGCGAGCAAGTGCTGGTGGCGTACCGGCCGGTGGGGATCACCTACCCGAACTGGGGCCTGCTGGCGAAGGTGGACACGGCCGACGCCTACCAGCCGATGGAGCGGCTGCGACGGCTGTTGCTGGGGCTCGGCGCGGGCATCCTGGCGCTGGGCCTGATGGCATCCAACGCGATCGCACGTCGGTTCGCGGCGCCGATCAAGCGGCTGGCGCGGACCTCGGCCGCGGTTGCGGCGGGCGACCTGACGGTCCGTAGCGACGTGGCGTCGACTGACGAGATTGGCGGACTGGGCCGGGCGTTCAACCGGATGACCGAGGAGCTCCAGCGGTCGTACGCGCAACTGGAGGACCGGATCGCCGAGCGCACCGTGGCGCTGGAGCGAGCCCGCGACCTGCTTGATACCCTGTTCCAGATCTCCACCTCGCGGATGGAGCCGGAGAACATCGACCGGACCTATGACGCGGTGCTGAAGTTCTGCTCTGACCTGGGCTACGACCTGGTGATGATCTCGCTGGTGGATCGCCCGGCGGGCGTGATCCGCGCCGTGAAGGCGACGGGCAGCCTGGCCGAGTTGGTCGGCCTGACGGTCCGGCCGCTCGACGGCGGCGACATCCTGGCGGTCGCGGTCCGCGAGGGCCGCCCGATCGTGGTGGCCGACTCGACCGAGGATCCGCGCTGCGAGCCCGAGGCCGTCGCGGCCGCCGGCGTTCGCGGTCAGGTCATCCTGCCGATGATCAGCGAGGTCGTGCTCGGCACGCTCCAGGTCGCCAGCCGGTCCGTGCTGGACGGGCCACGGCTGGACCTTCGCCCGCTGGAGACCCTGGCGTCGCACACCGCCCGGGCGCTCGCCGGCCTCCGCCAGGTCGAGGAGATCCGCCGACTCAACGAGAGCCTCCAGTCGCACGCCGACGAGCTGGCCCGATCCGGGCAAACGCTGCACGAGCAGAAGCAGATCCTCCAGTCCGTCCTGGACTGCATGGGGGACGGCGTCGTCGTCGCCGATGTGTCGGGGAAGTTTCTCGTGTTCAACCCGGCGGCGGGGCGAATCCTCGGCCAGGAACGGCTCGACCTGCCGCCCGGCGAGTGGTCGCGCAGGTATCAGGTCTTCATGCCCGACCGGATCACGCCGTACCCGTCGATGGATCTGCCCCTGATGCGGGCGATTCGTGGCGAGTCGGTCGACCAGGCCGAGCTCTTCATCGCCCGACCCAGTCGCGAGGACGGGACCTGGATCCTCGTCACCGGCCGTCCGCTCCGCGATGAGCAGGGCACGATCAAGGGGGGCGTGATCGTCTTCCACGACAACACCCGGCGCAAGCGGTCGGAGCGTCGATTGGCCGCGCAGTACGCGACGACCCGGGTACTGGCCGAGGCCGAGACGCCTGCCCAGGCGGGTCCGAGGATCCTCGCGACGATCGGCACGAGCCTCGACTGGGACCTTGGTGTTCTGTGGCGGGTCAACTCGTGCGAGCGGGTGCTGCGGTGCTCGGCGATCTGGACCCGGCCCGGGCTGGACTTCTCATCATTCGTCGAGGCGACGAGGGACGTGGCGTTCGGCAGGGGCGCGCGGCTGCCGGGGAGGGTCTGGGGGGAGCTGGCCCCGCACTGGGTCGCGGACATCGCCGCCGAGCCCGTGTTCGCCCGCCAGTCGGCGGCTGACGCCGCCGGCCTGCACGCCGCGTTCGCCGCGCCGATCTTGCTCCAGGGGGAATGCCTGGGCGTGCTCGAGTTCCTCAGTCGCGAGGTCCGACCCGCCGACGGGGATACCCTCGATATGACGGCCAGCCTGGGCAGCCAGATCGGCCAGTTCTTCGAGCGGCACCAGATGCAGGCCCGCGTCGCGCAGGCTGAGAAGCTCGCCTCGCTCGGAATGCTCTCCGCCGGCGTCGCCCACGAGATCAACAACCCGCTGGCCTATGTCGCCAACAACCTGGCGGTCCTCGAGCGCGACTGCCGCTTCCTGCTCGACCTGCTGGCCCTCTACGAGCGCGGCCGCGACGACCTCGCTTCCGCCCGGCCGGAGCTGGTCCATCACGTCGACGACCTGGCCGACGACTACGACCTGGGCTACGTCCGCGCGAACCTGGGCAAGCTGCTCGACAGCACTCGCCAGGGCGTCAAGCGGGTCGCCGACATCGTGCAGAACCTCCGCGGCTTCGCGCGAGTCGATCGCATGGGCGAGGACCAGGCCGACGTGCACGAGGCGATCCACTCGGCCCTGGAGATGATCCGCGGGCGGCTCACCCGTCGCGGGATCGCCGTGGACGAGCATTTTGGCGACGTGCCCGCGGTCGCCGGGTCGCCGGCGCAGTTCAACCAGGTCTTCCTCAACCTGCTGGTCAACGCGCTCCAGGCCATTGAGGAGACGGGTCGGGCTGACGGCCGGATCGGGATCAGCACGGAGGTGACTGACGGCGAGGTCGTCGTCGAGGTGGCCGACAACGGCCGCGGCATCGCCGAGAAGGACCTGCCGCACATCTTCGACCCGTTCTTCACCACCAAGGAGGTCGGCGACGGCACGGGGTTGGGGCTAAGCATCACCCACGGCATGGTGCACGACTACGGCGGCCGGCTGGAGGTCGAGAGCACCCTCGGCCAGGGCACGCGCTTCCGGGTGATCCTGCCGGCGAGAAAGGAGGGGTAGCGCGATGGCCGGTGAAGAGGGACATCCGGAGGAAACGGGTCAGCTTCCACCGCCTCGTTTCGTGGAAGAATCTCGCCGCGGGATGAGCCTGCTGCAATCCGCCCTGATCGCGGCGGGGTTTCAGTACGGCGCGGCGGGCCTCGGGGCCTTCCTCGGGCTCGTGCGATCGCGTCAGCTCGACGTGCCGCGGTGGACGCTCGGCTGGATGCCGGGACGGCCGGCTCTCGCCGATGCCGCCCTGCTGGCCTTCCTGGTCGAGATGATCCGGTTCATGAGCTCGCCTCGCCTGCGGCAGGCGCATCGAAATACGGGTATCCTGTGCGAGGCGCTGTTGCTCTATGCGGCCTGGTTCCGCAACGGGCTGTTCGGGATCCTCGACGTACCCACGCTGGAGTATGTAGGCAGGCAGGGACTTGTCTACACAATCATGCTGCTCGTCCCGTTCCTGCTGGCGATCGGTCCGCTTGTGCGATCGCGGGCGTGGATCGGAGTCGCCGGCACCGTGCTTTTCTACGCGGTCGTCCTGGCCATGCTGGTCGGCAATGCTTTCGCACAGGGTTGGGGTTGTGAATTCTCCGGCTGCTGGGTTGCCTGAACGTCGCTCCCAGCCGGCTCGGAGACCGATCGATAAAGTGGGCGTCGCCCACCAATGAGGGGCCTCGAGCGGTTGGCGATGCCCACCCGACACCAGCCGCCATCTCTGCTGCCGAATGTCGGTCCCGGGCCTTCGAAGGCGCCCTCTTGTGCGCGTGGGCGCCTTCAAACAAAGAAGCGGAAACCTTCGAAGATGCCCGCTCGCTTCGAAGATGCCCGCTTGTGCGCGCGGGCATCTTCGAAGAACTCGGGCTTCCTGGAAACGGATGTTCACGGCGGCGGGTCGGCGGAAGCCCATCGAGGACTCCCATTCACCTCGCGCCGCCCCCATCGCCATTGCCCGGCGCGACGGTGAGCGACCCGCGGATCTCGAACGGCCGGGGGCCGCTGCCGATGGAGACCTGGAACGTGTAGGTCTTCGAGCCGGCGGCGGGGGCGGGCTTTGCTTCGTCCCGCTTCGAGGGAGCGGCGATCCGGCGGGCCGGCGCGGGGATCTCGGCCGGCGTCGGCGGTGCTGGTCCGACCGGCTGGTCCGGGGATGGTGTCCTCGGTTCGAGGACCGGCGGCAGGCTCACGCTCGCGGTTGGCAGTGGGGACAACTCGGCTCCGGGCCGTGCGTTCGGCGGTGCGGCCGTGGCGGCCTGGGCGACCTCGATCTGGTCCTGGTGAAGCAAGGTTCCCCTGGCCTCCTCGAGCTGGGCCAGGGCGATGTTGTAGAGGCTCTCATACCGGGCCTCGGCGCCCAGCGCCGTCGCGTAGGCGCTGAGCCTGTCGAGCAGGCGATCGATCGAGAGTTTGCCCTCGTTATAGAGGGCGCGTTCCGTCTCGAGGTGCTTCGCGGCCGATGCCCGTAGTTTCGAGGCGGTCTGCGCCTGCTTGTACGTCCCGTCGACGTCCAGGAACGCGCGGGCCAGGTTGTGGGTCGCGTCGTGGATGGCCTGCTGGAAGAGAAGTTCCTGCCTACGGAGACCGGCCGATTCGTGGCTCGACGACTCGTCAGACATGGTGAAACCTTCCGCTTCGACGACGCCCGGCAGGAATCCCTCGGCGATCTCGCCGTGGGGGGCCGACTCTCGGACTCGCTGCCTCTCGTCATCCAGCGGCCGCCTGGCGATGAGCACGTCGGGATGATTCTCCTTCAGGTTGCTCAGGCACTGGGGCCAACTGGGCTCGACCTTCGCGAGGCACGGCGTGCTGACGGGCACGATGCGGCGCTTGTCGAAGGGCATGCCGATCAGGTGGCGGAGTTGCCTCTCGGCGCTTTCCACATCGGACTTGCGGGTGACGACCTCGAGCCGGAACTGCTCGACCCGCTGGCTCGCCTCGGCGACGTCGGCCTTGTGGCCCCGCCCCGCCTTCAGCTCGGCCTGCTCGCGAGCCAGAATTTCTTCGCCCACGCTCAGGGCCTTTTCGTCGGCCCAGAGCTGGACCTGGGCGTGGGCCAGCTCCCAGTAAGCCTGCTCGACGGCCCGTAACCGGGCCATCGCCGATTTGCGGAAGACCTGGATATCCGCGTCGGCTGAACGCGGTGCGATCACGCCGATCCCCTCGTCCCGTCCGACCCGGATGATGCGCACCCAGTCGGCGTTGTCCAGGCCGATCCAGATCGCCTCGCGGAGCGAGAGCTTCCAGAGTTCGGCGTCCTCGTCCCGGCGATCGGCTGGGCTGATGACCTGCGGCGGTCGGGGCGCCTCCGATCGGGCCTGCCTCACGGCTGGCGGGGCATCGGGCCCCGCGGACTTGCCGCCGCCATCGACGCGCGCCGCGGCGGTCAGTCCGGCCCCGGCGATCGCCAGGACGCCCAGGGCCGACAATGTCGTCCGTAACCTGCTCAGAAACATGGACATGAGCACTCCTTTCGCCAGTGCCGTCACCTGGGCCGGGACCTCCCCGGCCGTTATTCGGTCGGTTGCAATTCGGATCATCCGCTCGGCCGCTGCCGCCCAGTCCGCCGCCGCGGCCCGCCCGCCGTCGGCACCCAGCGCGATCTCCAGCGCCAGGCCCGGCGCCAGACCGCCGCCGATCAGCCGGCGGCGCAGCCGCTCGCGGCCCCGCGACCGCCAGGACTTCACCGTGCCGACCGGGCACCCCATCACCCGCGCGGCCTCCTCGCACGTGCGGCCTTCCAGGTCGCAGAGCACGATCGGCACGCGATAGCGCTCGGGCAATCGGTCGATTTCTCGATGGAGCAGCCCAGCCTGGTCGAAGTTCTCAGGATCGTCGGTCGCCTCGCGGCGATCGGCCATCTCGGCGGCCCGGCGCTCGAGCCGGCGCCGTCGGATCGCCGCCAGGCGCGCGCCGGACGCGGTCCGCACCGCGACCTGGTGCAGCCAGGGGCCGAGCGAGTCCTTCACCCACAATCCCCTCGCCTTCTCGATCAGGACGAGGAACGTGGCCTGAAAGGAGTCGTGGCAGTCGTGCGGGTCGGCCAGTTGGGCCCGGCAGACGCGCATCACCATCGCGCCGTGCCGCTCCACCAGCGCGGCGAAGGCCAGCCCGGCGGACTCGCCCTCGCCCCGGGCGAACCGCTCCAGCAGTTGCCCGTCCGTCAGCTCGCGGATCGCCCCGAGGTCGAACAACGTCTCGAGCCGACGACCCAGAGCGCGTTCTCGGAGAATTGGCATCTTCCGGACCCCCTCGCTGCAACCGGATCCCGCCTCGCGACACAACAGTAATGTAATGGAGCCTGCCCACGGTTGCAGTTCCGCGCGCGAATCGGCGATTGCTGGGCAGCGGTTGCATGCATTCGAGGTGAAAGTTTCAGAATGAAACGGGCGAATGAGCGAAGTGCTGGGTGGAAGCCTCAACCTCTGACGGATATCGTAGGTCCGAAGGAATCCGGCCGGGTCGTGAGTGGTTGGGCGCGTTGCGGCCGTGCGAGAGGGGTTGACGAATCGGTCCTCCACCAGATGAGGAGTCATCGATGAACTTGGGCAAGAAGCAAGGCGGGGCGGTCGATCGGCTGGCGGGCAGGATGCTCCGGCGATCGATCGTGGGGATGGTCCTCATCGTGGTGGTGGCGGCGCCCGCATGGGCGTGGGCCCAGGCACCGGATAATGCGGCGCCGCTGGCGCGCTACGCCCCGCGCGAGGCGCTGGTTGGTTTCATGGAATATCAGGGCGTCGACGCGCACGAGGCGGCCTGGAAGGGCTCGGCGGCGTACAAGCTGTTCACCGAGACGAAGTTCGGCCCGCTGATCGACGACGTCATCCGCCAGCTCATCGTCAACTCCGGGATGCCCGTCTCGGCGGACGACTTCCTCGCCAGCTACAAGCTGATCCTGCGCCGGGGGATGGTGCTGGCCGTCTGGGGCAAGGATCCCGAGGAATTAGGGATGGTCATCGTGTTTCGCGACGGCGCGAAGCCCGAGTTCCGCCGGTTCTTCGAGACGATGGAGCGCGCCGGCCGGCCCGTCCAGCCGCAGGCCGAGGAGGCCAGGGAGCAGCCCGACGCGCGGCAGATCCACCAGTTCCCCAACAGCGAAACTTCGTGGTGGTACGAGAAGGACGACCTGGTCGTCACCACCCGGCCGCAGGAGGTCGTCGACATCCTGGAGGGCAAGGCGCCCAGCGCCGTTGACCACCCGAGGCGCCAGGAGCTCTTCAAGCCCGAGGGGAGCTACACGCCGGGCGCGGTGGCGTTCGTCGACTTCGGCGGCATGCCGAAGCTGCCCCCACAGGCGATCAAGCTGGGGTTTGATGGCATCAAGCAGATCGACTTCACCTGGGGCTTCGAGGGGGACGCGATGCGGACGGTGATCCACGCTGTCGCGCCGTCACCGCGCCGCGGGCTGCTGGCGATGGTCGACCAGCCAGCGTTCGACGCCGGTTCGCTGCCGCCGATCCCGGCCAACGTGCGCGGGTTTATCGTGGTGTCGGTCGACTGGTCGAAGACCTTTGACCGGGTCGTGGAGATGATCAAGGCCGCGCAGCCTGGCGGTCCCGATATCGCCGAGGCGGCCGAACAGGGCATCAACCAGACGTTCGGCTTCAGCCTGAAGAAGGACCTGATCGCCGGTCTGGGCCATCGGCTGGTGTTCTCGATGCAGGAGCCCGCCGGCCCGGCCGGGCGCGGCCGCGCCGCCGCGATGATCAACCGGTCCGGCGGGGCGACGATCGCGATCGACGTCCGCGACGAGGCGGCGCTCGCCCGGGCGAGCGAGGGACTGATCAAGGCGGCCAACCTGGCCCTCGCACAGGCACTGGGCCAGCCGGGCGGCGACGGCGGCCTGTCGTTCCACAAGGAAGACAGCCCGCGGCCGAAATATGTCCTCGACCTGCCGCAGGGCATGCTGCCACCGCCGTTCTCGACCCTGTATCGTCCGACGATCATCTTCGGCAAGGACCAACTCGTCATCGGCGCCTCGACGGCCGCGGCCGACAAGGTCGCTGCGCTCTCGGCCGACAAGCCGGATGGCCGGTGGAAGGCGGATGATGCCTATGCGGCGGTGATGAAGCACGTCCCGGCCAAGCTCGTCTATCTGCGGGTCAACGACCCGCGCGAGACGATCCCGGCGGTCGTCGAGGCCCTGCCGATCCTGGCGGAGCAGGTCAACCAGCAGGTCGCCGCCCAGCGGCGGCAGTTCCAGGGCGGGCCCGGTCAGCCGCTCCTGAAGATCGAGCCCGAGAACCTCCCGCGGGCCGAGGAGCTGGTCCCCCACCTGTTCCCGGCGTTTACCGCGATGTCGGTCGATGACCAGGGAGCCAACCTGATCACGCGCGAGCCGGTCCCGGGAATCACCTCGCCGGCCGTCTTCGCCTTCTGGGGAGCGCTTTTGCTGCCAGCCGTCTCGGCCTCGCGCGAGGCCGCCCACCGCGCCCAGTGCACCAACAACCTCAAGCAGATGATGCTGGCGTTCCACAATATCCACTCGGCCACGAACGCCTTCCCCGCTCCGGCGATCACCGACAAGGACGGCAAGCCGCTGTTGAGCTGGCGGGTCGCGATCTTGCCCTATGTCGAGCAGCAGGCGCTGTACAACAAGTTCAAGCTGGATGAGCCGTGGGACAGCCCCAACAACAAGCCGCTCATCAAGGAGATGCCCAGCGTCTTCCTCTGCGCGAGCCGCAAGAAGGCCGAGCCGGGGACGACGACCTATCGCGTGTTCGTCGGCGAGGGGGCGCTGTTCGACGAGATGGGCCAGGGAGTTGGGCTCCAGGCCATCACCGACGGCACGTCCAACACGATCGCGATCGTCGAGTCGGACGACGCGGTGCCCTGGACCAAGCCCGAGGGTCTGAAGTTCGACGCCAAAGCGAAGCCCGCGCTCTTCGGCGCCGGTTCGCCGCACCCCGGCGGCCTCAACGTGGGATTCTGCGACGGCTCGGTCCACTTCATCAAGAGGTCGATCACCATGCAGGTCTGGAAGGCGCTCCTGACCCGCGCCGGCGGCGAGGTCGTCAACGCCGCAGGTTATTGAAAGTCGAAGCGTCCGCGGGGGTCCCGGCCAGTCATCGTGCCGGGGCCCCTCGCCGGGCTGTTTGCCTCAATGACCGTTGGCGTCCGGGAAGAGGTCCGGATGCTCGCGGCGATAGGCCGTCCAGCGCTGCGTGGCCCACTCCTGGTCCTCGGGCGAGAGCGGCGGGACGCAGGGTTCGTCGTAGAGAACGCGGAGATCGTACCTGGCGTTCGTGTAGACATGCTCCAGGGCTGCCTGGAGGGACAGCGGGATATCCGGGTCGGGATCGGCCAGTGGAACGCCGATCATTGGGAGCGGATCACGGAGGTGGCAGGGGTAAAGTTCGAACCGATGGCGGGCCGGCCAACGGCTCACGCAGACAAGATAATCAAAAGGCCTCGCTGGCTTGACGTGCGACTCCGGAACACTCATGACGTGGGTCCCGCGGCGGAGAAGATCAACCTCGACCGTGTGGCATTCGCTACCCCGGAGTTCCTTCTGCTTGGCCAGATAGGAATCGCGACCTGGCCCTGCGGCCTTGTTGCTGGGGCTCACGAGTTCGATGACGGTGACGACCCCGAAATCCCGGTAGCGATCGAGGATCGTAATATAATGCTCGCGGATCTCCAACTGTTCAACCTGGACCACGAGCGGCGCCGCGATCGCCAATCCCGACCCGTCCGTCGGCGTTCGCCGCCGTGGGACCGCTTCCTGGACCCAGACATCGGGGACCCGATGCTGATCGCTCTCGATGAAGACTCGCTCTTCCACGGACGCCACGTACCGAGGTGCGAGCCTCGGCCCGAGCTGGTCGGCCAGGGCCACGACCAACCGCGCGTGGACGGCCGTCCAGAGGACCGGATGCTCCAGGTAAGGATCCATGCCGGGAAATGGAGTGTCCATGATTCTCGACTCGCGCCAGAGGGGTCCGCTGGGACTGATTCTATCGCGTCCGGAGCGTTGCGTTCCACGACGGAATTCGGAAAAAGCCTTGGCCTTGCCAGGAGATTGTCCACCGATGTCCGAAATCGATCCCGCCCCGTCCCGTTCCCCTAACTCCATCCTCCCGTCGGCGGCGGGGATGATCGTGCTGATGATGCTGGGCCTGATCCTGGCTGGCTTCGTGTCGTACCTGTGGCTCCGCGAGCCGATGCCTCCGCCGCCGGCTGAGGTCGCCGGAGATCCGCTGCTGTCAGAGGGCCGCGCGATCTACCTCGGACGCTGTGCAACCTGTCACGGCCTCGCGGGCCGCGGTGACGGCCCGATCGCGGCCAACCTGATCGGGCCCCCGGTGGGGAATCTTACCGACGCCGAGTGGAAGCACGGCGACCGTCCCGACCAGGTTCTTGCGGTGATCGAGAAGGGCGTGCCGAACACCCGCATGGAGGGCTGGAGTAACGTCCTTGACCCGCCCGAGGCGCGGGCGGTCGCCGCGTACGTCTACTACCTGGCGAAACGGCCGGTGCCGGAGGAGCTTCGGAAGCCCGGTTGAGAAGCGAGCCGCTGGAACTCGTCCCGGCCACTCGCACGGAGATTCAGGCCGATCGCCCTTCCGGCTCCTGCTGGATGACGGCGTCGGCCTCGATCTCGACGAGGGCCTGGGGATCGATCAGACGAGCGACCTCGACCATGGTCGTCGCCGGCCGGGTCGCCTCGAAGAACTCATGATGGACCGCGCCAATCTCTTTCCAGTGGTCGATGTTGGTCACGAAGATCCGCGTGCGGACGACGTCCGCGCACTTGCCTCCGACCGCCTCGATCGCGGCGACGATGATCTCCATCGCCCGCCGCGCCTGCTGGCCGGCGGTCGCCGCGAACTGTCCATCGGCCTCGAGCCCGACGGTCCCCGTCACGAAGACGAGATTTCCCGCGCGGACGGCCCGCGAGTACCCGACGATCGGCTCCCAGGCCGATCCCGACGACACGTACTGGCGCCCGTGCCGTTCGGTCGTTGTCAGCTTGACTTGATGTCTCATGTGCTACGCGATCTCGTTATGGAAGTCGATTGGATCTCGGCACCATCACCGATAACGGTAATAACCGTTCGGCTCGATCTGGGTCCAGATCAGCACATCGAGGATTCGGACGGGGGAAAGATCAAACCCCGTCGTCGTCAGGTTGCGCCGGAGGCTCTGGATGAATGGCATCGCGTGCCGCAGATCCTCGCGGAACGCTCTTGTCACCTCGACTGCCACCTCGGCGGCCGTCGCAGGAAACTGGCTCATCTCGTACCAATCGGGTCGGCTCAGCAGCCTCCCATAATGCTTGATGAAATAGCTGTCGATCATGGGAATGTAGTTGCGCCGCTTGCGGTACAGCACCTTGGTTGCGACAGCAACCTTGACTCCCGGCGTCTGGACGGCGGCGTGGATCAGCCTTCGAAGGTTCGTGAGATCAGGATCGTAGGTCATCAGGTCGGCGTCGACCGGAATCGCTGGCAGCAGCGGGTTACATCGTTCGACCAGCGCGCGATGCACGAATCGAATGCGGTCCGCCTCGTTGACCCGCGAGTTCATCGACTTGGTGACGATCACGTCGATGGGATCGATGCGGAACGGGGCCTGATCGAGAAAGGCATCGTAATAGTCGAACTCCTCCTGACAGAATCGCTCGAGGCGAGATTGCGCCTCGGCGACCGAGAATGACAGGCCGTTGGGGAGCCTGAAGGATGGAGAGCCCCCGTGCTCCGCGTGACGTTCCTGGCTCAGTCGCGAGACTGCGTCGCCTGCGCTGGCGAACTGATGGTACGGACCGGCTGGCCTGGAATCCCGCGACGTGGCCTTCTGGGAACGCGAAAGGTGCCACCACAACTCATCGAACGTCCAGAGATCGACCTCGAGCCGCGTTCGGAGCCGTGAACAGAGGACCGAATCGGGGGAGAACTTCGTCCCGGGCAGCGGTAATCTGGGCCAGGTTCTTCGCCATGTCGTTTCCGGGCGGCTTCTTTCTCAGCTCCTCCAGCAGCCTCTTCAGGGCATCCACCGCCCGTGGGTTGATCGAGTCGGAAGGATGCGCGGTATTGCTGCTCATGGAGATGACCCCTGGTACGGCCGGGCAACGAAGAGAGCACGCGCTCGGCGTTTGCCTGACGCCGAACGTTGCCCTGCCTTCATTGCCCTCGACCGGGTTCCGACGTCGGGGGCGGCAACAAGTTGTCTGCATGGAAAATAAGTGCGACGACCTAGCGACACAAGACCTTGCTGCTGTGGATCGCGAAAGGACCGGATCGGGGCGGAGCCGGACAGGCAAGCGTTCAGGCGAGTTCGCCGCTCGCGCGAAGCGCTCGGACGGCGTCTTGAAGACAGGTAAAGTAAACCATGGACGCGACGGAGAAATCGTCCTGGAGGTCCGGATGGATCCGGGAAGTGCTCGATGAGGCGGCGAAGTCGTTATGTGATCCACAGGAGTTCGGTAGCAATCCGAATCTCCTCCACGGGCGCTCTGGGTCTCC
>JAKAUH010000006.1 GCA_021818605.1 Planctomycetota bacterium | reverse complement strand
CATGGTGAGTCCCTCCATGAACTTAGGGAGCGAGAGAAAATAGGAAAGTTGCCTTGACATCATAACAAGCCCGGCAGGGCCTGCGAAGTGTGTCTTACACCCTGTCGCCCGTCCGCCGCGGCTTTGGTCTGGTCTTCATCCACGCGACACATTATATTCGGTAACTTCCGGTTGCAACCGGAGGCGGCAGGGGCCGAGGGGCGGGCCTCTCGCCTCGTTCGCTCGCGTCGCTGGCATGTTTGCCCGGTCGGTCGACACCGGTCGGGGGGCGGCAACCGACCGGGAGATGCCCTCGGGTCACGACGGTCCCCGAGCCGCCCGGCGTCGTCCGTCTCCCGCCGCGTGCCGACGTGGCGGCCCCGCTCTACCATTCCTTGCAGTGATCGCCATGCCAAATGATCGAGTGGGCAACCCGGCTCACACGGATCGGCAATCTCCAGCGTCGGATGAGCCGAGACGGCCGTCGGCAGGCGCCAACGGCCAATCCCACCCCCTGCCTCGCCCGCAGTCGTTGCCAGGCATCCGCATCCTCGGCACCGGGAGCTATGTCCCCGAGTTGGTCGTGAGCAATCACGACCTTCAGCGGAGCCACGGCTTTGACCCGGAATGGATCGTCAACCGGACCGGGATTCACGAGCGACGCTTCGCGATGCCCCACCAGGCGACGAGCGACCTCTGTACCCAGGCGGCGATCCGCTGCCTGCGGGCCGCGGGCCGCGATCCGGGCGAGGTCGACTTGCTGGTGCTGGCGACGTTCACCCCGGACATGGCCTTCCCCTCGACGGCCAACCTGGTGCAGGACCAGTTGAAGCTGGCGTGTCCGGCGTTCGACGTCCAGGCCGCCTGCGCGGGATTTATCTTCGCACTGGTGATCGCGGCGCAGTTCGTCGGCACGGGGAACAGCCGATGCGCCCTGGTCGTCGGCGGCGACTGCAATAGCCGGGTGATTAATCCAGGCGACCAGAAGAGCTTCCCGCTCTTCGGCGACGGGGCCGGCGCGGTCCTGCTCGGGCCGGGCGAGCCCGACCAGGGGCTGGTCGCGTACCAGCTCGGCTCGGACGGCTCCGGCGGCGACCTCCTGAGCCGGCCGGCCTGCGGCAGCCGGATTCCGCCGTCGGCCGCGGCGCTCGAGCAGGGGCTGCACTACCTCACCATGGACGGCCGGGCCGTGTTCAAGTGGGCTGTCCGCATCCTGGCCGATTCGTCATTGGCCGTGCTCGCTCACGCCGGGAATCAGGTTCGCGACGTCCGCTGGTTCATCCCCCACCAGGCGAACATCCGGATCATCCACGCCGCGACGGACGTGCTGGGCTTCCCTCGCGACTCCGTCTTCAAGAATCTGGAGCGCTACGGCAACACGTCGGCTGGCTCGATCCCGATCGCGCTGGACGAGCTGTATCACCAGGGCGGCATCCGCCGCGGCGATCTCCTGCTGACCTCGGGTTTCGGCGCCGGGCTGAACTGGGGCACCGCACTCTGGCGGTGGTGATCGGGCCGGCGCGCCTGGCCCCTGTCGAGGTCGATGCTCCCCGTGCACCGCGTCGAGCCCGCCGGCGCAGCGACCCGCCCGGGAGGTCTTTCGATCCGTCCCGGGGCGTTCGCGGATTTCGTCCCTTTTCTCGGCTCAGATGGCCGGCAGCCGGCCGTGGAGATGGCGGGCAAAGACTCCGGCGCCGGTGTTGCCCAGCCCGGTTGTTCCCCCGGTGCTGATGGCCTGCCCGGTGACCGTCCCGGAGATGGAGCCGGCCCCGGCCGTGCCGTTCCGTCGGGAATAGTGCGAGTTGGCAGGGCGGAAGCTCGACGAGATATCGCTGTTCACCAGGCTGCCGTTCATCCGCAGGCGGCGAATCTGGCTCCTGCCGCGGGTTGCCTCGAGCCCCTGGACGTAGGTCGGGTAGCTGAACCCCGTCTTGATCTCGGAATTCTGCGCCGAGCCGTTAATCAAGGCGCTGTCGATCGAGCCCGAGGTCGAGATCACCGAGTTCGTCAGGGCGTAGCCTGGCTCGGCCTGATAATACGGGAAGCCTTGCTCGCGCGACTGAACGAACAGCGGATTCTGAGCCGTCTGCACGAACGAGTTAGCCGCCCCGACCCTCAGCTTGTGGATGCGGCTGGCTCTGACGACTCCGCCGAGCAGGCCCTCGGACGGATAACCCCCCGCGCCTTGGGGGTAGCCGTACTGGGTGGCGGGCAGTGCCTGCCCGGTGGAGGTGGTCGCGGTGAAGACATCGCTGGGGTTGCCCAGACCCCTGGCGAAGGTCAAGTGTCGGATAGGACCGTTGACGTCGAGGCCGACGCCGTCCGCCGTGCCGCCGAATCTCGCGTTGTGGATGTAGGCGACGCCGCTGCCCGTGTTGGTGAACGGGTAGCCGTTCCGCGAGACCGTGAAGTTCACGGCCGAGCCCTTCACGTTCAGGTTCTTGATCGCCATCGCTTGTACGTCCGTCCGCCCCGTCGTTCCGACCACGGGGAACGCGAACTGGTAGCCCGCGCCCGCGAGGATCGGTCCCTGCGATGCGGAGAGGATGTCGAAGTTCTGGATCGTGCCGTTGATGATGAACTGCACCGTGGGCGAGGTGACCGGCCCCGTCGGAACCGTGGTGGACTGGCTGTTATAGACCAGATCCTGGATGCTGTTCACATAAATCGACGGCGCGTATTTGAGCGGGACGCTGCCGCTACCAATCACGATCTGGTAGGGCGTGGTGGTGGCGGAGCTATCAAGCGTCGCCTGGATACCGTTGAACGAGAGCGTGCGCACGCCCCCGTAGAGGAAGATGCCCGTCGGCTGGGTGACCGCGGGCGAGACCTGGTTGGTGAGGGTGAAGTTGTTGAGTTCGATCGACCGGACGCCGGAGGTGGCGATCAGCTCGTTGAACGGGATGACGCCCGTCGTGAAGGTGCTCGCTGAGGCGCGGACGGTGCCCGTGACGTAGGTGTCCTTGATGCTGGTGCCAACGAGCTGGATCGTGGCGATGTCGTCGTCGAGGACGCCGTCGTTGGGCGTCGTGTCGGTGACGATCGCCCGCCCGGGGCCGTGGACCGTGATGGTCCAGAGGTCGCCGGCGCGATCGATGCCGGAGACGACCTTGCCGCTGTTGGAATAGAGCTGGCTGTTGGGATTCGCCGCATTGAGGCTCGAGACCTGGAACATCTCCGCCTGATGGGTGATCGGATTCTGCACCGGCAGGTCGGTCGGCAACCAGGGGGCCATGTACGACGGCAGGGCCGTGGAGAGGACAATGCGGCTCTCCAGGGACTCGGGTGGTGTCGCATGCCTCCGCCGGGTGGACTCGTACCGGTCGGAGCGCCGCGGCTTGCATCTCATGGAAGACTCCCTCCCCGGCAGCTCATGGCGGCGCGTCGGACCGATCGGCGATCGCCGCCTCGGCCGCACCGAC
>JAKAUH010001069.1 GCA_021818605.1 Planctomycetota bacterium | reverse complement strand
CGCCACCACGCCCACCTCCATCCCCGACGCCACCAGGACGTCGCAGATGAACGTGCCCGGACTGAGACCGGCCCGCTCGGCCGCCGCCGCCACGCTCAGCCCCTCGGACCAACGCCAGGACTCATCAGCGACCATGGCGATGTTCACCCGGTCGAGCGGCATCGTCAGGCCGGCGGCGAACCACTCCGACTCCAGCCGCACGCGGACGGCCGTGTCGCGCAGACGCTCGAGCGTCGGCTCGATCCCGCCCGCCTGCACCCAGCCGGGCAGCGTCATCATGCCCAGGATCGAGCTGCTCGCGACATAAGGATACGTGTCATACGTCACGTCGAGCCCGCTGGCGCGGGCCTGGTCGATCAACGGCAGCAGGATCTCGGCCGGGCCGTTGTAGTGCGAGACATGGGCGGCCACGCCGGACGATCGCACGATCTCGCAGACTTCGCGCATCCCGATCGGCGCGTTCCGGTCGTAGCCCCGCATGTGCGTGACGTACACCCCGTTCTCGGCAACAATCGCCTCGCACAGAGCCGAGATCTCGCGGGCGTCGGCGTAGAGGCTGGGGATGTAATCGAGCCCGGTCGAGAGCCCGATCGCGCCGGCGTCCATCCCCTCGCGGACCAGGCGCTGCATCGCGGCGAGCTCGTCATCGGTCGCCGGCCGCTGGTCCAGGCCCATGACCTCCATCCGGACGTTTCCATTTGGGATCAGGTAGGCAACATTGAGCGCCGTGGTGCGATCGAAGCGCGCTAGATACTCATCAATCGTCCGCCAGTCGTAGTCGAGCCCGGCCGGGTTGCCGTTGAACCCGGCCGTGTAGCGCCTCATGTAGTCGAGCGTCGTTGGCGACGCGGGGGCGAACGAGCTGCCGTCCTGGCCGATGATGTAGGTCGTCACACCCTGCCGCAGCGCGGGCAGGTGAATCGGATCGGCCAGCAGCATCAGGTCGCCGTGGACATGGGCATCGATGAAGCCGGGCACGACATACCGACCGGTCGCATCGAGCACCCGGGGGGCCTGCGCCTCGTCGAGCCGGCCGACCTCGGAGATCATCGATTCGAGCAGTCCCACGTCGGCGCGGAACGGTGGGCCGCCGGTGCCGTCGATCACCCAGCCGCCCTTGATGATGAGGTCGAACATTCGGATTTCGTCCTTCGTAGATTCAGGGAATGAAGCGGTGGCGAGTGAATCATCCCGAGCGCTTGCGCCACGGCGTCGCGGGCGGCTCCTTCGGCAGCATTTCGACGGCCTTGCTGACCGGCGTCTGCGGCGTGTCGCCGCTCCGCCAGAGATACCAGCTCGCGATCGAGCGATACGGCCGCCAGTGCTCGGCCAGGGCGTGGCATTCGCTCGGCCGGGGCAGCTCGACCAGGCCATGCCGATCGCGGATTCCCGCGCGGACGCCCAGGTCGCCGACCGGCAGCACATCCGGCCGGTTGAGCGCGAAGATCAGGAACATCTCGGCCGTCCAGACGCCGATCCCCTTGATCGAGACCAGGGCCTCGGTGATCCTGGCGTCCTCCCACGAGTCGTCGATCTCATCGAGCGGCACGGCGCCCGAGGCAACCGCCTCGGCCAGGTTCAGCACGTACCGCGCCTTCACGCCGGATAACCCGACGCCGCGCAGCACGTCCTCGCCCAGCTCGATCAGCCGCTCGGGCCGATGCGGCTCGCCGCCGATCTCGACGAGGCGGGTATGGATCGACGCGGCGGCTTTTGACGAAATCTGCTGCCCGATGATCGCGCGGACCAACGTACCGAACCGGTCGAGCTTCGGCTCGAGCCGGCACGGACCCACGCGGTCGATGATCGCGCGCAGGTGCGGATCCACCCGGCGCAGGTGCCGCACCGCCGCGGCCCAACGTTTCGCGGGAGTGACCTCGACGACAGACACCGATCCGGCGGCCCGACCCCGCGGCGACCGGCGGCGGGACGATTGATCCATCAGCGGAATCCCGGGAGGAATCACGGCTTCGGAGGGAGATTCACGGACGTACATGCTACGCCCGATCGATCGGCGGGGCAAGGCGAGTTCGCCGGGGCAGGTGGGACTGCCCGCTGACCGGAAGGAAGGGTGGCCGGGCGGGCGGGCATAACGTCAGGAAGTCCAGTCCGCTGGATTATGGGTGGTGGTCGAACTTCACCCACCAACCATGGGGGGGAAATAGGAGCGCCAGAGCGACACAGATAGTAAAGCCAATGAACATCAAATCAATAAGCGTGATGGGACCGAACACCGCAATATAGAAAGCCGCAACGAGAACCATGATGGCAAAAGCGGCCGCCATAAGAAACGGCATGGCTGCGAAACCGAGTGCCATTACGGCGACCATCACGACGAGGTCGAGGATCCGAAATCTGGGCTTGTGGGCCTTCATGGCTGGGCCAATCTGCAGCGGTGAGAGCCAAACCTCAACGGCTTCCGAATCCGGCAACCGGGGTCAAATTGACCACAACATCAGGATGTGCAGAGCACCAGATCGAGTCGATTGCGATTTCGATGAGCCAGCGGTCAGTGTCCTCCGTCCAATTCCCGATCCCAAACCCCGCATGTCGGCTTGCCCGAGTTCTTCGACTTCGGGGGCTCCTTCCTCAAGAAGTAGCCCTCTGCGTGTGAAGCGCTGACTTCGATGGAGTCTCCCGCCATGACGATGCTGAAGGTTGGCTGGTGACTTCCAACGCCAGCGGCGAAAACATACGCAACTTCCCCTCGGGAGAGCACGAGTTCTTCGCCTTCATCCTTGATCAGTACACGGAGTCGATCGCACTGGTTGTTATGGATCCTCATGTCCACCATTGGCTTTCCCATCGCTATTCCTCAACGAGAGCGACGGATCAGTCCTGCCCGAGGAACACCGACTCGCCCGTCATTTGGTCCGCCACGAACGACTGAGTTGAGTTGAAGGCAATCCAGATGTAGGGGCCTTTCTGCCCCGCCTTCTTCATTTGGCCCACATTATTGGGACTGACATCGGCTCCGATACGGGCGGTCACCGGCCTCGCGTTCCGGTACGGCTCGAGCTTGTGCTCCTCGAACGGGTTCCGGTGCCAGAGGATCTTCCCGTCCCGATCGATGGCGGCCACGTGGCGGCCATCGCTCTCGACATAGAAGATGATGCCCGTCTTCGCGTCCCTGAAGGTGAACGGCTTGATGGCCTTCTTCGCGGCGTCCGGGTCGTCGGCGCGGATCGCCGCCGCACCGCAAACCAGGACAGCCACGGCCCAGGCGATCGGCTTGCAAACGGACTTCATGGCGAGGTCTCCCGCGGTGTCGCGAAAGATCGGATCAAGCGGAACGCCGGACATCATGAGTCCCGCGAGTCGACCGACATCGTCTCACGACCGTCGTCCTCAGTCAAATCTCGTCGAATGGGCTAATGCGATGGCCGGTGCGACCGGAGCCG
>JAKAUH010000943.1 GCA_021818605.1 Planctomycetota bacterium | reverse complement strand
CGGCGGTCGGCTCGGCGGGCCAATCTCCCTCGTGGACGGCCTGCTCGCGCTCGAGCGCCGCGCGGTTTCGCCGGCAGTGGGTGGCGAAGTGGTTGTATGTGACCCGCGCCAAAAACGCCCGCAGGTGCTCCTGGTCGGTGAATTGCCAGCCGGATTCGCGATAGCCCTGGAGGACGTCGGCCCAGACCGATTGCACCACGTCCATCGAGTCGAACTTGGCGCGGAGCATCGGGGTCAGCCGCCGGCGCACCATCGCGCGGAGGAACGGCTCGTAGTCGCGGAAGACCCGTTCGGCGGCATCCGACTCGCCCCTGGCGAGCTTCTCGAGCAGTGTATCAAGCGATGGGGTGTTCATGATTTTCGGATGCTCCAGGCCCAGGGATAGCCGGGGAACCGGACGAACTCCTCACGGGAATCGACGGTCGCCGCCACCACCACGGTGTTGCTGTGGGCCCGGCGCCGGGCCACCTCGGCCGTCAGGGCGGCGCCGGCGACGATCGCGGTGACCGGGATCAGTCCGGCCGGCGGCTCCCAGGCCGCCAGCTCGGAACCCAGGTCTTCCAGCGGCGTCAGGAAGCGGTCGATGGCCTGGTCGAGCGCGGCGCGGTCGAAGGGCAGGAACTCGGTCAGCAGGTCGGCGCATCGTGGCGAGGGTTCCGAGGCCGATTGCGAGGGCGCGGACGATGCAGGCTCGGCAGTATCGCCGTGGTCTTCGTGGACGACATCTCCGCCGGGTCCATCGGGGTCGTGGTAGGACCCGTTCGGGGCGGTCGTCACGTGGCCCGGCTCGGTCGTCGGTCGGACATCCGCCAGGAGCGCCCCGTCGACCACAATCGGGGCCGTCTGGAGTCCGTCGCCGACCGGGCGGCCCGCCGTGGCGGTGCTCGTTGCGGTTCCGGATGACATCGACGAGGCCGAGGCCGGCGAGGCGTCCGGATTCGGCCCGTCGGCCGTGCCGGCGGGCGAGCCCACCACGCCCATCGTGGCGCCAGTCCCGCCCGCGGGACCGGTCCCGGACGGACTTGCGTTCAGCCCGGTTGGCGACTCATCCCCGGTCGTCACCTCGATTGCATCGAGGCTGGGGGTAGTCGTCGCTCCGCTCACGGTGCCGAAGGAATCAACCGGGCCAGATATCGACTCGGAGTGGGTCTCCTCCTCCTCCGTTTCATGCTGGCTGGCGCTCACTTCGGAGCTGGACGGGCTGACGGGCGGCGTGGCCACCACTACCGATGCTTTGGCGGAAGGCTCGGTTGCCACTGCGGCCGCGCTCAGGAGTCGCCGGCACTCCAGCCAGTCCGGCCCGTCTGGGCAGTCCATCCCCGGGCGAAAGGCCACTCGAGCACGCGATCTCATCTAGTAAGCCTCCTGGCGGTCGATCATCGCGCGGGTCGATCGTCGGCTACCCGTCGCCGGCCGATTCCATAGTCTCGTCGGATTCCGTTCTTCTCGGGCGACGCTGCCGGGATCTTGCAGCGCGTCTTCTTCAAGGGAAGGGCAGCCTTCGCTTCGGGGCGTTCCGGAGTTTCTCCTCCGGTCGTCTCCTCGACAAAAAAAAACGCCCGCCCACCCGCCATTGCGGGTGACCGGGCCTCCCTAGCCTGGCCGATCGTCTGGCCCGTCGCGAGTCAAACGACCTATCCAATTATTGGGCCGACCCGCCCCGGACGTCAAGTGGACATTTCCCGATGGGAGTAATCGAATCGAAACATCGGCCCGTCGGGCGGCCGCGCCGTCGCCAGCAAAAAAGTGTGGCGATCGACGCGCGCTCTCGGCCCGGCGGCGCGATGGGCCTGATGGAGGCGTCACACTCCAACCCAGACATCAGGAACACTACGATGAACGCACGAACGCACCGCAATCGCCGGGTTTTTCGCATCGAGTCGCTCGAGATCCGCAACGCTCCTTCGCATATTGGCGGACTGGCCCATGTTGCCGCGGCCCTGCACAAGGTCCACGGGACGGCCCATGTGAGGACGTTCCACGACACCACGTCGGTGGACCGGAAGAACCCGCTCGATAAGAGCACCGGCGTCGAGCGCAGCACCGACACGGTCGCCGAGAAGAACAGCACCGACCCCTCGGCCGGCGACACCAGCTCGAAGGACGCCAGCAGCATCGACAAGTCGGGACAGTCCTGAGCACAGCATGCGAGCGACCGTCCGCCGGAAAGAGGGTCCCGGTGGCCGGGTCGGATGGGCCCGCGTTCTGTCTCGTCCCACCTCGCCACGGAGGCACCTCCTGGCCGGAATGAATGCCGCCGGACAGCAGCCCGGCGCGTCGGCCAGGGTAGACCCCCCTATCCTGTGCCGGCGCGTCGGGTTGTCCCATGCGCGGATCTGATGACGACCCTCGACAGTCGGCCGATCACCGCGGCTTCTTCACGACCAGGCTGTACGTGCCATCGCCGAACTTCACCAGCTTCGCCGCCTTGCCGTACCTGAATACGCCGGGCTGGATCGCCAGCTTGAACTGATCGGCCAGCCTCTTGCCTTCGGGCATCGGACCGGTGCTCGACGTGGTGGAGGACGCGCCTCTCGCCCTGAGCGTCATCAGGAACTTCAGCGTGCCGGTGGGACCGGCATCGACGTGATCGGCGAGGATCGTCAACTGCGTATGAGCTGGCTTTCCGGCATCGCCGGAGGCGACCACGAGCCCGCCGCCGGTTCCCGGCCGGTCGGCGACCACCTGGACGGTCGCTCCCGGCAGGCTCTCGATCGAGATGCGGGTGACGACGACGCCCGGATCCTTGATCATCTGGTCGACCGTGGCGCGGAAGTTCGCCGAGAGGTCCGGCTTCCGCTTCACCGACCTTGTTCGGCCCGGCTCCTGATCGACGGCCGATCCCCGGGATGCCGTCCAGGCGAGGCCGGTGCTCGCGATGGCCAGGGTGATCAGGACGATGCCCACGCTGCGAATTCTGCTGAGCCACATGGCCTTCTGCACTCCTCGTGTCAGCGTTGAAACCTGGATCGGGAGCGTTCCCACAATCTTCGCTCCACCCGCCGCGAACAGGCTTGCGGCCCGCGCGGTCGAACCGATCAGCCCGGCCGGCATGCTGGCCTTAGCCGACTCCTGAGCCAGCAAGACTGCCAGCGACCCCGCCGAGAGCGACATCCCCCGCCGGGACAACCGTATTGCCAGCATCGTCCTGGCCCGCGACAGCCGGCCCGAGACCGTTCCGATCGGCCAGCCGAGCTGTTCCGCGGCCTCGCGGTGGGTCTTGCCCTCGAGCTCGCACAGGATGATCGGAATCCGGTATCTGTCCGGCTGACGGCTCAATTCGAGGTCGAGCCATTCGACCAGGTCCTGCTGACGGTCGTCATGCGAGGCGGCCTCGGGCTCGGGCATTCTCGTCACGGGGAGCTCACGCATCCGCTTCCTCGCCCGCATCGCACGGGCGT
>JAKAUH010000199.1 GCA_021818605.1 Planctomycetota bacterium | reverse complement strand
AAGCGGTGTGCGAGCAATGCCACCTGATTGGCAAGCAGCGAATCGTGAGGCTCGACCGCCAGGACGACGATTTCCGGCCGGGGCTGCCCTTTGATGCGGTGTGGACGGTGTTCGTGCAGCCCTCGGGCGCGTCGACGGACAAGTTCGTGGGCCAGGTGGAGCAGATGCACGAGAGCCGGTGCTATCGCGAGAGCTCGGGGCGGCTGGGCTGCATCTCGTGCCACGACCCGCACCGCCGGCCCGAGGCGTCCGAGCGGATTTCCTTCTACCGAGGGCGCTGCCTCGAGTGCCACGGCGGCGATCACGGCTGCACGCTGGCTGAGCCCGCCCGGCGCCAGCGGCAGCGCGACGACGACTGCACCGCCTGCCACATGCCGAGGTTCGACGGGTCGGACATATCCCACGCCGCGGCGACGGACCACCGCATCCCCAGGCAGCCCGGGGCGTCCGGATCGGGCGGATCGCCGGAGGGTCCGGATCACCCGAGCACCCAGGCCCAGGCCCGGGAGTTGCCGCTGGTCCTGTTCCACGGGGAGAATCCGGACGCCCGCCGTCGGGCCGAGACCGCCCGCGACCTGGGCATTGCCCTGTGCCGAAGCGGTCCGAGGTGGGCGGCCGCTGCGCTGCCGCTGCTCGACGCGGCCGTGGCCGCGCGCCCGGACGACCTGCTCGCCTGGCAGTGCCGCGGGGTGGTCCTGGGCCGGCTCGGCCGGCGTGAGGTCGGTCTGGCGTCGTACCTCGAGGCGATCGCGCGCCAGCCGATGCTCGAGTCGGCCCTGGTCGGCGCCGCGGCCCTCGCCGGTCGCACCGGCCATCACGCCGAGGCGATCGAATACCTGCGCCGCGCGATCGCGGTGAACCCGTGGAATGCCGACTATCATGCCAACCTGGTGTCGCTCGGCTTCGAGGAGCGCGACTGGGACGGCGCGATCGCGGCCGGGCGGGACGCGGTGCGGCTCGACCCGTTCGACCGCGCGACCCGGATGCTGCTCATCCGGGCGCTGCTCCATCGCGGCAACACCACGGAGGCGAAGACCGCGCTGGGCGAGCTGATCGAACTCGACCCGGCCCGCCGCGACGAGTTGATGCGCCGGTTCCGGGTCCTCGGTCGGTGAATCGCAGCGGGGTCACCGGGATCACGAGCCGCCCAGGAACTGGAGCTCGACGATCGAGAAGTCGTCGATGAACTCGTCCCGACCCTGGAGGGCGCGGTCGTGGGCGATCAGGCGGTCCATCATGGCGCCGTTTTCGGCATCGTGCGGCCCGTTTTTCATGAACGCGACGAACTCGTCGAACGGCCACATGGTCTCGTCGGTCCGCTGGATCTCGTAGGCGCCGTCGCTGTAGAGGTAGACCTTGGCGAAAGCGTCGAGCGGCACGGATCCGGACTGGTACTCGATGTCGGGCACGGCGCCGATCATCGGGCCCTGGGATTCGAGGATCGAGAGCGCCGCGCGATCGGCCGACGGGCCGGTCAAGAGCAGCACGGGCGGATGCCCGCCGCCGGCGTAATCGACTTTTCGGCTGGGCCGGTGATAGACGCCATACCAGATGGTGAAGAACAGGCCGTTCTGCTGGTCCATCTGGAAGGCGTTGTTGAGCGCCGCGAGCACCTGGGAGGGGACGCGGAAGTCGGTATTCGGCAGCGCCTGCGAGCGCAGGGCGTTGAGCGCCGAGACCGACAGCAAGGCCGAGCCGACCCCGTGGCCGCTGACATCCAGAAGGAAGAAGGCGAAGTGGTCGTCGTCGAGCCAGTGGTAGCCGAACGAGTCGCCTCCTAGCTCGGCCGAGGGAACGAATCGCCAGTCGGTGCGGACGTCCCCCTTCTTGAGCCTCTCGGGCAAAAGTGAGCGGACGTAGTGGGTCGCCTGGTGGATCTCATGCGCCAGCTTGCGCTGGCTTTCCAGCAGGGCGTCGTAGGCCTCGTTGCGCTGGAGCAGGTTGATGTAGCCCTTGGAGTGGTAGCGGATCCGGGCGAGGAGCTCGAGGCGGTCGGGGAGCTTGACGATGTAGTCGTTGGCGCCCAGCGCGAAGGCCTCGGCCTTGACGGTTGGCTCCTCCTTGGTGGAGAGGACGATCATGGGCGTTTCGCGGGTCCGCTCGTTGGCGCGGAAGGTCTGGACAAGGGTGAGCCCGTCGATGTCGGGCATGACGAGGTCCTGGAGGATGACGGTGGGCTCGACGCGGTGGGCCTCGTCGAGGGCTCTGGCGGCATCGCGGCAGTAGTGGAAGACGACGTCGGGCTCGCCGGCGAGCATGCGGCGCACGGCTTCGCCGATCATGGGCTGGTCGTCGATCAACAGGACGGTGACCTTGTGCTCGGTCAGGGCAGGCAGGGCGTCGGTGCTCATGCGAGGGGCTCCCGGCGAAAGGGCTCGATGGGTGCCCAGTCGGGTCCGCCGTTGCGGACGAGCCGGGCGATCCTGTCGGCGATGTGGTTGATGTGCAGGACTTCCTCGGCGGCGCCGAGCTCGACGGCGGCGCGAGGCATGCCCCAGACGACGCTGGAGGACTCGTCCTGAGCGATGGTTCGCCAGCCGAGGCGGCGAAGGCCGAGCATCCCGCGGGCGCCGTCGTGGAACATGCCGGTCAACAGCGCGGCGACGCCCGGCCGGGGCCAGTTCCGGCCGACGCTGTCGAAGAAGACGTCGACCGAGGGGCGATAGCAGGCGGCTTTTGGGTCGGGGGAATAGTGCAGCCGGCGATCCTCGCCGAGGACGACGTGGTCGTCGGTGACGGCGAGCAGGATCTCGCCGACGGCCGGGCGATGCCCCTCGGCGATCATGGTCACAGGCCGGTGAGCCTGTTCGGAGAGCCACTGGCCCAGCCCGGGGGCGAAGGCGGCGTCGACGTGCTGCACGATGACGACCCCGGCCTCGAGCGGTCGCGGGAGTCCGGTGAGGATGTCGGCCAGAGCCTGCGGCCCACCGGTCGACGCACCCAGCACGATCAGCGGATCGAGCGGCACGGACGAGTCGTCGGCCAGGGAGCTGGCCTTCTCGCGACAACGCTCGCGCACCGGCCGGTCGGGCTTGCCCACCAGCCGGCCGATCAGCTCGATCTTGTGCAGCAGGACGGCCGCCCCGCTCACCTCGCCCCGCGGGCCCAGCCGGGGCGTGTCGGTCGCGTCGAGCGCCCCGTAGCCCATCGCCTGGTACACCTGACCCAGGTTGCCGCTGACCGTCGAGGTGACGATCAGAATCGCGCACGGCGACTCCCCCATGATCCGCCGGGTCGCCTCGACCCCATCGACCCTCGGCATCAGGAGGTCCATCAGGATCAGGTCGGGCGGATTCGCCCGCGCCAGCGCGATCGCCTCGGCGCCGTCGGCGGCCGTCCACACGACCTCGTGTTTCGGCGACGACATCAGCACCCGGCGCAACGCCTCGCGGGCCAGGAGA
>JAKAUH010000389.1 GCA_021818605.1 Planctomycetota bacterium | reverse complement strand
GAGCACAGGTGGCCGATCACTGTCCTGGCCACGATCGGCGTGCTCATCTCGACGGCCGTGGTCGGTTGCCTGACCTGGCTGGTTGTCCGGGTGATGGGGATGCCGCTGGGTCTGATCGATTGCCTGCTTTTCGGAGCCCTGATTTCGCCGACGGATCCGATCGCCGTGCTGGCGCTGCTCAAGCGCCTCGGGGTGCCGAGGATGCTCGAGATCCAGATCGCCGGAGAATCCCTCTTCAACGATGGCATCGGCGTGGCGGTTTTCACCGGCCTCCTCGAGGTCTCCTCGGGCCATCGCAAGCTGTCCGCCGGCGGGTTCCTGTCGCTGTTCGTTCGCGACGCAATCGGCGGGGCGCTCTTCGGCCTTGCGGCGGGGATTCTTGTCTACTACCTGATCAAGTCGGTCGACCATTACCGGCTCGAGATCATGCTCTCACTGGCGCTCGTGGCCGGTGGGTATGCTGCGGCCGAAAGCCTGCACCTCTCCGGGCCGATTGCGATGGTCGTGGCGGGACTGGTGATCGGCAATCACGGACGCAGCTTCGCCATGTCGCCCACGACGATCGACCACCTCGACCGCTTCTGGGGCCTGCTCGACGAGTTGCTCAACGCCGCGCTCTTTGTGCTGATCGGCATCGAGGTGCTGGTGGTCAGCTTCACCGGCCGCTTCCTCGCCGCGGGAGTGGTCGCGATCGCGACCGTCCTTTTCGCCCGGTTGGCCTCGGTCGGGCTGCCAATCTGGCTCCTGCGACGCTGGAAGCTGTTCGAGCCGTCGCTGATCCCGATCCTGACGTGGGGCGGTCTGCGGGGCGGTATCTCGGTCGCGCTGGCGCTGTCGCTCCGGGGGGTGGACAGCCTGAACTCCCAGGGTCGCGAGCTGATCGTCTGCATGACCTACATCGTCGTGGCCTTCTCGGTCCTGGTGCAGGGATTGACCATCGAGCGATTGCTGCACGGGCTGATGGGGCGCGGGCAGATGGAGGGTCCGCCGGAGTAGACGGGGGCCGGGCGGCGAGTCCGGCGGCCGCTCAGGAATCGGGCGGGTCGGCTCTCGCCGGGTCGGCCTCGTACTGCAGTCCCGCCAGGAACGCGGGGACATCGGCCATGTGCGCGAACTGGCTCGAGACGATCAGCGGGTTGCCGGTCTCGCCGCGCGCGATCCCCTCGAGCGTGGCATCCTTGATCGTGCTGAGTTCGCGGTGCCGTTCCTGGATCGACACGTGATCAGCCCGGCCGCCTTCGGCAAGGTGCAGCGCGCGGCGTTCCACCCCGCTGACCAGCGCAATGAACCGATCGATCCAGCGCTCGCGGTCGGTGAGCACCCTGGTCCGCAGCCAGTTCCAGAACAGGATCACACCGCCCCCGATCGGGATGATGAGCCGGAATGCGTTCCACAGGATGCTGAGCAGCTCACCGGTGATCAGCGGCTCGGCGCGTCGCCGGTACAGCAGGGTCCCCGGGTGCCAGGGCGCCTCCGCTGGCTGACGGACGGTCTCGGCGGTAGGCGGCGGCTGGATGGTGTGCGCGTACCGGCTCTCGATCAGTCGTTCGAGCAGACGGACCACCATGTGTGTCGGAGTCCACGCGATCGTGATCAGCAAGACCCGTGAGCCGTTCGTGGCGATGTCCTGCGGGGGGACAGGCGGGCTGATCTCGTAGGACCACGGCGAAGTCAAGCTGGCCCGCCTTGACCCGCTCGAGCATGTCGATCGAGCCACCGGTCACCACGGGCTGGCTCCGCAGGCCATGCTACTCGGCCTCACGGGCGAAATCGAGCAGGTAGCGGTGCCACATTCCCTCGGTATTGCCGGCCGAGATCGTGATGATCGGCGATTCGGCCGTCCAGTACGATCGCAACGTCACAGCGATGGCATCACCATCGGGATGGTTCCGGAGGGCCGGACCCGAGCTACACGACCGCCGGGACGGACCGATTGCCACCCGATCATCGTTCTCACTTTCTGAATCCGACCTCGACTCACCCCGCGCCGCCCGCTGGTACAACCAGGGGGCATCGGCCAGACAAACTCAAGCGGCCGGTCCGGGTTCTGGCGGTCCCGCGGATGCGGGCGGATCCGGCGGGCTGGCATGCCGCACCCGATCGGATTAACCTTTGATGGACATCCACGGGTCCGGTGCTCTCCACCCGCGCCCGGCGATTTGATTCGATCCTCGGCCCGGCGAGTTCGCCGGCCGCCCGCCGATGACCTACCATCCTGAATTCTCGAGGCCCACTACATGATTGACCGCAAATCGATCTGGACATGGATCGTCGCCCTCGCCGGCACGTCGGCGGCAGCGTTCGCGCAAGGCCCGGCGCCGGCCGATGGCGGAACAGCCCCGGTTGACCGCGTCCTCACCGGCAAGGAGGCACTCGGCGACTTCAGCACCGATGCGCCGGGCATCCGGCGCCGGATCTCCACGGACGACCTGGCACCGCCGTACGAGACTCCATCGGTCGACAACGGACCGCGCCGGATGATCAGGCGACCGGACGGCGCCTGGCCTCGCGCCCCGCACGGCTTCCAGGTCAGCGAGTTCGTTACCGGTTTGAACAATCCCCGCAAGATCATCACCGCGCCCAACGGCGACGTCTTCGTGGCCGAGAGCATGCCGGGCCGGGTGCGCGTGCTCCGCGACGCCGACGGCGACGGCAAGCCCGAGATCAACGAGGTCTTCGCCGGCCAGCTGTCGCTTCCCTTCGGAATTGCGTTCTATCCGCCGGGTCCCGAGCCGACGCATGTCTACATCGCCAACACCGACTCGGTCGTCCGATTCCCGTACAAGCAAGGGGACACGAAGGCCCCGGCGGCACCCGAGACGATCGTGCCCAACCTGCCGGGCTTCGGTCGGCTGCGCGGCGGCGGCCACTGGACCCGCGACGTCGTCTTCTCGCTGGACGGCCAGCGGATGTTCGTCTCGGTCGGCTCGATGTCCAACGTCGATGACAACGAGCGCGAGAAGCGCCGCGCCGACATCCTTGCCTTCACGCCCGAGGGGAAGGACGAGAAGATCTACGCCTGGGGAATCCGCAATGCCGTTGGCCTGGCCATCCATCCCGACACCGGCGTGCTCTGGGCGTCGGTCAACGAGCGGGATGCGCTGGGCGACCACCTTGTCCCCGATTACATCACCCACGTGCAGGAGGGCGGGTTCTACGGCTGGCCCTGGTACTACATCGGCGCCCACCAGGACCCTCGCCACAAGGGAAAGCACCCCGAGCTGAAGGACAAGGTGATCGTCCCCGATGTGCTGCTCCAGTCGCACTCGGCCTCGCTCTGCATGACGTTCTACACCGGCGAGTCCTTTCCGAGGATTTACCACAAGGATGCCTTCGCCGCCGAGCACGGTTCGTGGAACCGGGCGCGGCGTACGGGGTACAAGGCGATCCGTGTGTCTTTGAA
>JAKAUH010001051.1 GCA_021818605.1 Planctomycetota bacterium | reverse complement strand
GGCCTGAGCCGGGTCGCGGGGCCGGAATTCGCAGGGAGCAAGGCCGCCGAAGGGGTCACCCGGCGCGGCCGTCGGATCGGCCTGCGCGCCGGGAAACGATCGCCGGAAAAACGGCAAAAGTCGAGCTGAGCGACGAGGTGACCTCGATCGACCGCTTCTCCAGCCGACCGTGCCGCCTGTCGACCTCGCAGGCCCGCTCGATCTCCGCTTCACGCTGCGCCGCCTGGAGGGGGAAAAGGCCGGCCACAGGCTCGGCGAAGGCGGGTGCGCATGCCATTCGGCCGCATTGTTGTTCACAAAATCGATCATTTCGCAAGAAAGCTTCCGATTCTCGCCGGGCCGCATTCGGGAATCATTGCGGATTTCCCCGGGCCGGAGAACGGGAAGGCCGCTCATGCCGGCTCATCCTACGATTCTGGGGGAATCCCACCATCCGGGCGTCGAATCCTGAACGATGATCGCTGTCGTGGACACCCGTGCCGTGCTCGCGGCCGATGCTGTGATCCCGCGCGCGGTCCGCGCGTTCTCCAAAACAGATTGGGATCGTGGCGATGAAATCCTGTAAAATGAATACCATCTGGGCGCGACCCCGGTCTCCTCTTCGATGTCGACGAGGCGTCGTGCCCGCCGGAAGCCGCCGCGGTGCCTGAGCGCAGGGATCCCTCCGAATCGGGATGTGATTGACATGACTCAAGAGAAGAAGATCGAGAGCATGGCGCTCCTGATCGATATCGAGAATCTGATTGTGGGTGTGGGCAAGCTGGGGCTGCCGATCGACGTCAGCCGGCTGTTCGGCAAGTTGAGGGAGGAATACAGCGACCTGAGCATCCGGGTTCGCCGTGCCTACGGCGACATTTACGCCGCGGTCAAGATGCTCCAGCGCCATGTCGGCGAGGAGAACACCAAGGGCCTGCATGCCTCGATCCGCGCCAACCTGGGGGAGAACCTTGTCCAGATCGCCGACACGCCTTATCTCAAGAGCAAGAACTCGGCCGATATGTGGCTGGCCGTGGACGCGCTATCGCTGGCGCACGCGATGCCGGACATCCAGCGGTTCGTGATCATCTCGTCCGACCGCGACTACATTCCGCTGATTCTCAAGCTGCGCGAGCTCGGCCGCGAGGTCGTCGGCTTCGGCATCCGCTCGGGCGAGGTGAATCCGCTCTATGTCAAGGCGTGCGACTCGTTCTACTATTATTCGGCGCTCTTCCCCGCCAAGGAGGAGGCTCACGAGCGCGAGGTCATCGCACTGCCGGTCGAGGAACGCGAGGACCTGGACTCGGTCCGCGAGACCTACCTCCAGCTCCTGGTCGAGGCCGCGAGGATCGTCAACCAGCAGGGGAAGCCGGCCAACGGCGGACGGCTGGTGCCCATGATGAAGCAGATGCGGCCCGACTACGACCCCATGCTGGCGGGGCTCAACTCGAGCCGCGACCTGGCGAAGCTGGCCGAGCAGCGCGGGCTGGTGAGGTGCCGCGCGGCGGGGATGGACTTCGTGGTGACGCTCGTCGAGGGGACCGCGGTCGCCATGGAGCTCGGCCCGCTCCGCACCGAGCCTCGGCCGGCGCCCCTTGACTCCAGCAACCTGGATGCCTGCGTCGGCACCTACCGCGAGTTCTTCCGCGAGAAGCTGGCGATCGATGAGTTCCCCGACGCCCCTGTCCGCGCTGAGATCTTCAGTGTGGCCGATGTCGTGCTGGCCCGGGTGGCGCCCATCCACCTTGACGATCTCAGCCGGCGGATCGCCGAGGAGATCCAGGCCAGCTACGCGCCCCAGAGGACCGTCTTCAAGCTGCTGTACGGGCTTTATCGCGGCGGGGCATTTTCGTACGACCCCTCCGCCGCGCGGTCGTCGTACAACCCGTTCATCACGGGGCACGTCATCGACAGGTCGGCGTGGGACGAGTGCTTCGTGCGGAACAGCCTGCGGGTCCTGTCGAAGGACAAGCCCGAGTGGCCGATCATCGAGATCGCCATGGCCGAGGTGCTGGGCGTTTCCACCGAGCAGATCAAGGACGCCCTCGAGAAGCTCTGGAGCTGACGGACGGACGAGTGGGTCCGGACCGTCCAGGCGACCGGATCGGCGGGTCGAACCGCGTCCAGGGCCTGGGCGAATCGCTTGAGGAAACGGCGGTCGGGCGGTAAGTTAAGGAGGTTGAGGAAACCGACCGTGCCGCGCCGGCGACGAGCCGGCTCTCCGCGGCGCGGGGTATCATGTGGACCAGGGATTGCGGGAGGCGCCGGGCGGCCGTGAGGCCGCAGGGTGACTGACGATCATGCCGCCTGCCAAGCTTATCCGAGAGCCCGGCGATCAGGTCCGGACGGATTCCGACCGGAACGGGACCGACGGCCACGGCTCGACGGTCGAGGTCCCCCGGATCCGCCCGCGCGATCCGGTTGGCAAGGCGGTCCTGGCCGCGCTCGCGACCGCGCTGGCGCGAATCCGGACGATCGAGGGGGACGCCCGCCGCGGCGACGTCGATGGAATCCACCGGCTGCGCACGACGACCCGCCGCCTGCGGAGCGAACTTCGCGCCTTCCGCGATCTACTCGACCCGGAATGGACCGGGCCGATCGAGGCCGAGCTGAAGTGGCTCGCTGGACTTCTGGGCGACGTGCGCGACCTGGATGTCCTGACCACCCGGTTCCGCAAGGCGGCCGGGGTTGAGCCAGGCTCGGAGCCCGAGGCACTGGCGCCGCTTCTCGGTGAGCTAACGGCCCGGCACACGCGGGCTTTGCGCTCGCTGCGCAAGGGGCTCCAGGGCGACCGCTATCGCGAATTGCTGGCGACCCTCCAGCGGGCCATCGACCATCCCAGGCTGGCCGACGAGGCCGGCACCCCCTGCCGGGCGGCGATGCCGCCGCTGGCCGCCTCAGCGTGGCGTCGCCTTCGAAAGGACGCCCGGGCCCTCAGGCCCTCGGACCCCGACGAGTGCTTTCACCAGGTGCGCAAGCGGGCCAAGCGGGCGCGGTACACCGCCGAGATGGTCGCCCCGGTCCTGGGCGGCTCCCGGGCGCGCGGCGCCCGGCGGTTCATCCGCCGCGCGACGAGGATCCAGGACATCCTGGGCGAGCACCAGGACGCCGTCGTCGCCGCGCATGAGCTCGAGGAGCTGCTCGGCCGCCACGGCGACAACCCGGCCTTCGCCGAGGCCGCCCGCCGGCTGCTCGACGGCCAGGCCGAGGCCGCCCGCGACGCGCGCCACGCCTTCTTCGGCGCCTGGGAGAAACTGGATCGCAAGAAGGCCCGCCAGTGGCTCAAGTCGACCGTCAAGGCCGGCAGCCCATGAGCCGACGCGCGGCACCGGGCCGGGATCGCCATCGTGGACGAGATACGGAGTCGTCGGTCATGCCCACGCCGCAGCGTACATGGTGGTTCCGGGCGCTCGCTGGACTGTGCCTCCTCGCCGCAGCC
>JAKAUH010000478.1 GCA_021818605.1 Planctomycetota bacterium | reverse complement strand
GTGGACGCGCCGGAGATGTACGACGGCAGCCCCGGACCGGACCGGACCGGCCTGACCAGAACACCGAATGCGCCCCGCCCGTCCGATCGCGGCATGACCCGGCGATCCGGGCTCGATGCGCCTGAAGTCCTGCGTGCGTCCAGATTCCGCCGTGACGGATCCCACGCGTCGGCCCCGGGGCCGGCGTGACGATCCAGCGGCGGACCGACGCGCCCGGCCCATCCCCAGACATACCTCCGCTCCTGCTCGTCGAGCCGCCCCCTCGGGCGCGTCCGGCGAATCCGCGCAGCGTCGCGTCGCCTCGCGATCCGATTCGGACCGCGGGCGGATCGCACGTCCAGATTCATCATTCTTTTCTGATTTATTCCCTTCAGAGACAGGGGAGTCATCCATGCCGGTCCGACCTTTTTCTCATCAATCTCGAGGCTTCACGCTGATCGAGCTGCTCGTCGTCATCGCGATCATCGCCGTGTTGATCGCGCTGCTGCTGCCCGCGGTGCAGTCCGCCCGCGAGGCCGCCCGGCGCGCCGGGTGCGTCAACAACCTGAAGCAGATCGGCGTGGCGCTGCACAACTACATCGATGCCATGAACGTCTTCCCGCCGGGGTATGTCAGCGCCATCAACCCGGCGATCACCGACCCGTGCAACATGGACGCCGAGGGTGGCAAATCGATCGACCTGGGTTCGGGCTGGGCGTGGGGCAGCCTGATCCTGCCCCAGCTCGAACAGCAGCCGGTGTACAACTCGATCAACTTCTCGCTGTCGCTCGCCTACGCGCAGAACGACACATGCAGCACGACCTCGCTCGCCGTGTACCTCTGCCCGTCGGACTTCGGCAGTAACCTGGTGCCGGTCCTGGCGAATCCGCCGGACCCGGCCAATCCCGGGACATACAGCGGATCGAACGTCGTCGACACCGTGGCCCGGGGCAATTACGTCGGCTGCTGGGGTCTGGGCGAGCTCTGCGCCGGATCCACGCCGACGCCGGGCATCATGGTCGCCGGCGACCCGATCGGCATCCCTAACGGGATCTTTCAGCGCAACAGCAACACCCGGATCGCGAGCATCAGCGACGGCACGAGCAATACCTTCGCCGTCGGCGAGCGGAGCCATAATCTCAGCTACGTGACCTGGACGGCCCGCTCGATCAACGGCTGGCTCGGGGTGACACCGCCCGCCGACGGGGGATCGGATAGGTTCAACCCGTCACCCGAGGAATGCTGGACCCAGGTGCTGGGCCCCGCCGGGCTCGAGAATGGCATGCGAACACCCAACGACCCCGAGGCCCACGTCGAGGACTACTGGAGCTATCACCCCGGCGGCGTGAACTTCCTGTTCGGCGACGGCTCGGTCCATTTCATCAAGTCGTCCATCAACCCGATCACGTACCGGGCGCTCATGACCCGCAACATGGGCGAGGTCATTTCGAGCAGTTCATACTGAAGTTCACTTGCATCGACTGGATCGCCGAAGGCAAGCCCCGAAACGGGAAGTCCATGAACTGCTGAACCGTCCGGCAGCAAGGACCGGGCGAGCCCGGTGTCACGTCCGCTCGACCGGGCGGTATTCGTTTGGGAGAGTGTCGTCGCGGGACGAAAGGCAAACGCACCCACGCATTAAACGTCGTTCCCGAGGCACTCGTCCAGGGCTAACTGCGCGTCTTGTAAAGGTGTGCAAGGCCAGAAAGAATAGAGAGAATGGGGTCGTGCGAGACCGGCAAGCCAAGGGGGAGAGCATCATGACTCGCGTCGTGCAGTGCGGTGGCCGGAGACGGGCCGGTATCCTCTGGCTCGCGGCGTTCTGGCTGATTCCCATCGAGGCGACCCTGCTGCCGGCCTTCGGCCCGATCCGCCCCGCAGCCGCCCAGGAATCCGGCGGACTGGCGCCCGGCAACGGTGCCGACACGCCTCGCCCCGCGCGAAGCCGGACCCGTTCGACGCGCAGGCGGACCCGCCTGGCCGATCGCAACTCTCAAAAGAAGGGCGACACCCAGGGCCAGGCTGCGGCGAAGGAGAAGAGCGCAGCGTCCGAGGCGAGCCCGCCGGCCAGCGCGGGCGGCATCAAGTTCTCCCAGGACATCGCGCCGATCCTCGTGGCCAACTGCAACGGCTGCCACAGCAAGAACGGCGCCGGCCTCCGCCGTGGCAAGCTCGACCTCAGCACCTTTGAGGGCCTGCAAAAAGGCGCGGGGAGCGAGAAGGTGATCATCCCGGGCAAGCCCGAGGAGAGCCACCTGGTCCTGCGGATCAACGGCGAGGAGGACCCGAAGATGCCCCAGGGCGCCAACCGCGCGCTCTCGGAGGAGGCGATTGCCAGGATCACCCTGTGGGTCAAGGAAGGCGGCCGGCTCGATGCGGGGATCGATCCCAGGGCCAACATGGAATCCTACGCGGCCACGCCCGAGCAGTTGCGCCGCCGCCAGCTCGCCCAGATGCCCGCCCAGGAGCGCGACAAGAAGGTCATCAACGTTGGGCAGGAGCGATGGAAGCAGTCGAATGCGAGGCAGAAGGCCGAGATCACTCCGTCGAAGAGCTTCATCCTGTTCAGCAACCTGCCGGGCGAACGGGCGACCGGCACGCTCAAGACGCTCGAGACCGAGGCCGGCTACCTGAAGCGACTCCTCGGCGCGAAGGCGATGGACTGGCCCGAGAAGGTCAGCTTCTACGTTTTCAACAGCCGGAACGAGTTCGTCGAGTTCGTCCGCACGGTTGAGGGGCGCGACGTCGACGGTGAGGAGTCGATGAGCACACGGTTCAACATCCCGCAGCCCTATGTCGCGGCGGTCGACCCGGCCGGAGGCAAGAAGGAGGAGCCGGCGGCTCCATCGCGCCGGCGGTCGCGAAGCCGGAAGGCCGTCGAGCCTCTGGAGGGTGCGGCCGAGCGCTCGCTCGCGGGGCTGCTGACCGAAGGCATGGCGTCCGGCACACTGGGCTGCGCCGGCAATGCGCCGCGATGGCTTCGCGAGGGCATCAGCGCCTACATGGCCCACGGCGTCGAGCGAGGAAGCCCCTATTACACTCACCTCCGAGGTATCGCCCTGGCGAATGCGCAACAGGGCTGGCAGACGAAGGCGAGCCAGGCGCTGGGCGGCTCGAACGACCTCACCGCCGACGAGCAGCGGGCGATCGGTTATGCCCTGGTGGAAAGCATGATGACGACCTGGCTCCGCGAGAGATTCCCCACGTTCGTCAAGGGAATGCTCAAGGACGGTCAGGCGGCTCTCGACGATAGGCTCAGGAGCGTTTATGGATACACGCGGGAGCAATTCCTGAACGACACGGCAGCATGGGTTGTTGCGAAATATGGGCGAGGCTGATGAGCGATTCACAAGCGACTGAACCACAGAATACCCTCCCCGACCCGGACGGCTACTTCCACCCGGCCGGGTCGGGCTCGCGGCACGAGATCTTCCCGGGCGT
>JAKAUH010001078.1 GCA_021818605.1 Planctomycetota bacterium | reverse complement strand
GTCACCCAGACCGTGCCGTCCTCGTTCGCCATCGGCTGCGCGCCGCCGTCCACGTCGATGATCGACAGCCGGCGATGCCCCAGCGCAACCGGCCCGTCGACGTACAGCCCCGCGCCGTCGGGCCCGCGATGGCCGAGCGTCGCCGTCATCCGCCCCGCGACCTCCAGGTCGGCCGGGCACCCATCGCCCTCTACGAAACCGGCGATACCGCACATATCTGAGTTTTCAGTTTTTCAGTTTTCTGTTTTCAGTTCTGGCCGGTGTGCCATCGTCCATCATGATGCGGGGCCACTCGGGCAGCAAGCCCGGCGCCGTAAGCGCGGGCCGTACCCGGCGCGCGGGATGCAAGGCACGCCGACCCGGTCACGGCGCACCCACTCACCAGCCGTCACGACCCGGCCGAACTGAAAACCGAAAACCGACGGTCGGTTCTCCGACCGGCGCCGGTTGATTTCGCCCCTCGCGGCGTCCAGAATAACCTGGCGAGGGGGACCTGGAAGTCAGAGACGGTCATGATCGCGGGCGCATGAGACGCTCGCCGGGTGTGAGGAGAGCAACGGCGATGGCGTCAGACAACCGGGAAGACTTCGGATTCGAGCAGCCGCCGCCGCGCCCGACCACGCCGCCCGTCCGCCGCGGCTTCCTGCTGGTGCTGACCATCCTCTTGCTGATGGCGATCGTGGTCTATGGCACGCTCCACCTGGCCCGGCGAATCGGCTACGCCTGGGAGTCCGGCCGGGCGCAGGCGGCCTCGGAGGCCCTCGCGAAGCTCGACCGGCAGGGGATCGTCGCCCGCGCATCGGAGCTGTTCCGCATGGCGACGACGGCCGTCTCGCCCGCCGTGGTGAACGTCCAGTCGTTCCGCTTCCGCCGCAACGACGAGGGCTTTCCGATCGCGGGGCTCGGGGGCAACCGGATGATGCCCTCGCTCTCCAAGTCCGAGCTAGGCTCGGGCGTCGTAATCGACAAGGTCAAGGGATACATCGTCACCAACAATCATGTCGTCAAGGACGCGGACGCGATCCTGGTCCGGATCGGGCCGGGCGACGACGTGAAGGCACGACTGGTCGGCGCCGACGCGAAGTCGGACCTCGCCGTCGTGCAGGTGCGGGCGTCGCTGCCGACCCAGGCCGAGTGGGGCGATTCAGACAAGCTGGATATCGGCGACTGGGTCCTGGCGATCGGCAGTCCGCTCGGCTTCGACCATTCCGTGACCGCCGGCATCGTCTCGGCGACCGAGCGGAGCAACCTGGGCTTCAACGATTACGAGTCGTTCATCCAGACCGACGCGGCGATCAACCCGGGGAACTCCGGCGGACCGCTGATCGACCTGGCCGGGAAGGTGGTCGGGATCAACACGGCGATCATCACCCAGAGCGGCGGCTACGAGGGGATCGGACTGGCGATCCCCTCGTCGCTGGCGCGCCGCGTGGTGCACGGCCTGATCAAGGAAGGAAAGGTCGTCCGCGGCTACCTGGGTGTGCAGATCCAGGGCCTCAACGCCGAACTGGCCCACAAGCTCGGCCTGCCCCAGAATCGCGGCGCCCTGATCGCGGACGTCCAGCCGAAAAGCCCCGCCGAACACGCCGGGCTGAAGGCGGGCGACGTGATCGTCAAGCTGGGAGACCGGGAGATCAACGACATCACGGCGCTGCGGTATCTGACCGCGAACCTCGATGTCGGGACGGTCGTCCCCGTGACGTTTTACCGCGAGGGCCGGCTCCAGGACCTGTCGGTCACGATCGCCGAGCAACCCCCGGCTCCCGAGGTCGTCGCGTCGTTCGGCTTCCGCGTCGGGGCGGTCCCGCCGGGTTCCGGCGCCGGAGTCGAGGTCGATCAGGTCATCGCCGGCAGCCCCGCCTTTCATGCCGGCCTCCGTCCACGGATGCGGATCCTGGCCGTCGGCGAGGAGCCCGTCGCCACCCCGGCGCAGTTCGAGTCGGCGACTCGCAAACTGGACCTTCGTCGCGGCCTGCCGCTGAAGGTCCAGACGACCGACGGCCGGGTCGGCATGATCATGCTCGGCGGCCCGCAGCCCAACGAACCGCACTGATCCCCCGGCCGGTGCGAAACGAGGCGAGGCGAAGCGAGACGAGGCGAAACGAGGCACCCGTGCCCGATTCCCCGCCTGCGTCTCGGCCGCCCGCCCGACCCCGACGCGACGCGACGCCGGCACGCATACCTCATGCCCAGCGCGGGCGCTCGCCGGAAATCTTGCCTCATATTTCGGGCCTTGATGCCTCGCGGCCCGTGATGCGACCGGCGGCCGATTTCAGAATCCGGCTCAAACCCTTGACTTGGACACCTGGTTTACGAGACACAAGAATCGCGATTGTGAGGAAATAGATAAGCCCGAAGGCGTCCTGGAACGAGCAATTCGGCGTTGTCAAGGGTCTAGATGGCGGCAAGGCGAGCCGGGACGGCCCTGGCAGAGCCGCCGGGATGGGAAACCTAACCGAAAGGATCCGAATGACTTGGGATGTCGATTGAGGTGTCGGCCGTGGCCTGGGAAAACTTGACCGATTTTTGAGGAGGGTTATAATTCGAGTGGAGCCGCCAAGAACCATCCAGGGCACGGTGATCGGGCTTCCGCCCCTGTCCGGGCAACCCGTCCGGGGTCGGCCGTCCCGGAGACCAAGGATCCGGGCCTGAGCCCCCGTGGCAGGAGTACCCGGTGCCCCGTCATCCCGATACCTCGCTGTCCGCTATAAAAAGCGCGATCGATATCGTCAGCCTGGTGGGCGAGTATCTACCGGGGACGTTGCGCCGCGTGGGTAGCAAGTTCAAGGCGCTGTGTCCGTTTCACGACGATCACAATCCCTCGCTCGAGTTGAATCCGGAGCGCCAGTCGTTCAAGTGCTGGAGCTGCGGGGTGGGCGGGGACATCTTTGATTTCGTGATGAACCTCGAACACGTGGACTTTCCCGAGGCGATGCGGATGCTGGCGGACCGGGCTGGGATCGTGCTGGAGAGGCAGCCTGCGGCGACGGCGTCGGCGTCGCCCCGGGGTCCTTCGAAGAGCGAGCTGTACGAGGTGAATGCCTGGGCGGAGGGGATCTACGCCGAGGCGCTGCGGGAATCGACTGAGGCGAGGGAATACCTCGAGGGGCGTGGGCTTTTGCCGGCGAGTGTGGAGCGGTTTCAACTGGGCTACGCGCCCGAGGCGAGCGGGTGGTTTCTGGGGCTAGCGCGGCGGCAGGGCCACGGGATGGAGTTGCTTGAGCAAGCAGGCCTGGTTGCCCGGGCGGAGGGGACCGGGCCAGCGCGCGAGCGGTTCCGGGGCCGCCTGATCTTTCCCATCCACGATGATCGCGGGCGGACGGTGGGCTTCGGCGGCCGAATCCTGCCCCGGGTCGAGCGTGCGATGTCCGAACAGGGCCGGCACGTCGCTAAGTACCTTAACACGGCCGAGACGTCGCTT
>JAKAUH010000922.1 GCA_021818605.1 Planctomycetota bacterium | reverse complement strand
AGCCATCGAGCCCCCTGACGACCCCGGAGCCGACGACCAAGAATCGCGAGAAGGGCATCCGGATCTTCATGTGGCCGAAAGTCATCTTCCTGTACCCCACGGCCATCGTGGCGCTGATCTGCGCGGTGGGCATGCAGTTCAGCGACGACCGGGTCCACGACCCCAGCCGCCCGATCGGCGAGGCCGTCGACGCCCGACTGCTGAAGGGAGACGCCAAGACGCTGAATGAGTCGGCCACGCCCATGGACACGCTCGACCGCTTCTGGACCCCGCAGAACCTGCTCGCCATGCTGTTCTTCTCGATGCTGGCGTTCAATCTGGTGACCATGGCGCTCGACCTGCCGCGCTTCTCGATTGTCGCGGTTCTCTTCGGTATCCTCTTCATGGTCTTTTTCGTGCTCTGGCTAGGATCGAGATTCCAGCTCGAGCTGCTCAGGCCAATCCACGCACTGATGGCTCACATCTACGCCGTGGCGAACCGGGGCTTCTACATGGTCTTCGCCGCAACCTTGCTGTTCGTCTTCTTGATCGTGTGGCTCACGCGATTCCTGGACTACTGGGAGATCCTGCCCAATGAGATCCTGCACCACCACGGGCCGCTGAGCGACCTCGAGCGGTATCCGACCATGAATCTCAAGTTCGACAAGGAGATCCCAGACGTTCTCGAGTACATCCTGCTCGGCGCCGGCCGGCTGGTGATGCACATCCCCAACGTCTCCAAGGCGATGGTGCTCGATAACGTTTTGTTCATCAACCGCAAGGAGGAGGCGCTCAAGCGGGTGATGAGCCGGCTGGAGGTGCGCATCACCACCGACCAGGAGGCCGGCGAGTCAGTGCTCTGAGCCGGCCATTCTGTAGGTCAGGCTCTCAGCCTGACTCCGGAGCCATCCGTCAAGTTGAGAGCCTGATCGACGAACCCGGAGACACACCCTTCGGATCAGGCTCTCAATGTCCGATATCGGTCCGGGGGAGCCAGCCCTGGAGCTTCTTGACGCCCGCCGGGGTCACGCCGGTGGAGTACAGTGACACGACCACCAGCCGGTTCAGGTTCTCGAGGTGGTCAAGGCCGGCGTCAGTGACCTGGGTGTGGTCGAGGTACAGCTCGGTGAGCTGGTTGAGCACCACGATGGGGACGAGTCCAGCGTCGCCCACCGCGGTGTGATCGAGCGACAGGATCGCCAGGCCCTTCATTTCCCGGAGACTTTCGAGGCCGGTGCCGGTGACCCGGGTATGGCCGAGGGTCAGCCGCTGGAGGCCCGTCAGCCCCTTCAGATGTCCGAGTCCCGCATCGTCGACGGAGGTGCCTTCCAGCAAGAGCTCCTGGAGGCCCGACATCCCGCGCAGGTGGACCAGCCCGCGGCCGTTGATCGGCGTATGATCGAGGACGAGGACCTTCAGCCCACGCAGCGTCTTCAAGTGGGCCAGTCCGGCATCGGTGATCCCGGTCCGGCTCAGGTCGAGCTCCTCAAGGCCGGACAGCCCCGCCAGCGGGGCAAGGTCCGCGTCCTTCACCGACGTTGAGGCCAGCCGCAGGGACCTGAGCGACTTCACCGGGCCGAGATGCTCCAGTGCAGCCCGGTCGTCGCTCGTTCGGAGAATGGCCACGCGATTGAGATGCCTCAGCTTCTCGAGATGAGCGAAGCCCTTCCCGGTGATCGGTGCCCCGACGATGTCGAGGGACTCGAGTCGATCGAGCTGCGCGACCGATTTCACGGTCTCGTCATTGCACCGCTGAGACAGGTACACCCCGACGACCGGGCCGAAGTAGTCAACTCCCAGCGTCTGGACCAGCCAGGGCGGCCAGGGCAGGGCGGATCCCTCGGTCTGGTCGTCGTCCTCGGCCTCCCACGCGTACACGACTTTCCCCCCGGCCCGTTCGATCGCGGCGACGGCCCGGCGCTGCACCCGGGCCCCGTTAACCAGCCATCCCAGGGCCACCGCGACGATTGCCGTGACGACGAGCGAGGTGCGCACGCTTCGGCCGGCGAGCCACTTCCTGCGCCCCGGGACTTCCGGCGATTCCTCCGTCATGCATCCTCGCCCTCGATGGACCCGCGTCCGACCGGCCCGTTGAGTGGGAGGAGCGGCCGGGCGTCTGCGTCGATCGTACCGCGAAGCCCCACGGGAAACGAGCGGACGCCCCGAACCGCCGGGAGCCGATCGAGGTCCGGCTGTCGGGGCGGGGCATGATCGGATTCGGCGGTCCGGGGCTTGCCCTTGCACCTACGATGAGTCTGTCATCGTCGGGTGGTCGCGGGTGCTATGATGGGTTCGGGGCGAACCACGGGCCGCGCGGGGGCCAGACGGCCGGCGCAGGACGAAGGCCGAGGAGACAGCGGGGTTTTCCATGTCGACAGGCGGAGGCGGGAGCGGGTGCGGGCCCGAGGGGACGAGCGGAGACGGGCCCTCGGATCGGGCGGGCGGGAGCCGGCCGGACGCTCGCGCGTATTTCCACGTCGGGGTGATGATTGTCCTCGGTTCGACGACCGCGGCGGCGGCCCGTTATATCGTGCGTGACCTGCCGCCGGTCTGGGTGCCGGTGGTCCGGTTTGGGGTCGCCGGGCTGTTCCTCCTGCCGTTCCTCGCCGACCGGTCGGGACTCGTCCGGATCGTCCGCCGCGACTGGCCGCTCTTGCTCGCTGCGGCGACGATGTGCGTTCCGATCAACCAGGGCTTCTTCCTGAATGCCGCGCGGCTGGGCCCGACCTCGCACGTCGGGCTGTTCTACGCGACCTGTCCGCTGGTCGTGCTGCTCCTGGCCTGGACCATGCGGCTGGAGTCGCCCGACCTGGGCCGGCTCTGGGGCGTGCTGGCGAGCGTGGGGGGCGTTTGCATCATCGGGATCGGTGCCGCATGGCAGGGCGGCGGCCTGCCGCATGAGACCCGCGCGACGATGCTCGCCGACCTGCTGCTGATCGGCGCCGTGCTGTCGTGGGGCGGATACCTCACAACCAGCAAGCCGCTGGTGATGCGGCACGGGTCGATCCCGGTGCTGGCCGCGACGTTCCTCGTCGGCGCCCTGCTCGACTTGCCCCTGGCGCTAGCGACCTCGCCGGCGATCCCGCCGCTGGCGAACGTCGCCCCCTCGGCCTGGATCGCGCTCGCGGTGCTCACACTGTTCATCACGCCCGTGAACCTCGCCTGCCAGAACCTGGCGATGCGGCGGCTCGACGCCAGCCAGGTCGCGAACTTCAGCAACATCTCGCCCGTGCTCACCGTCGTCTGGGGTGCCTGGCTGTTCGGCGAGGCTGTCACCTGGAGCCTCGTTGTGGGAGGGACACTCACGCTGGCCGGCGTCTTCTGGACCGCGCGGAGCCGTCCCCGGCCCGGTCTCCGACCGGAAGCCGTGCCCGCCGCCGAACCCGAGCCGATCCGGATCGCCGTCGATCGCCAGCCTCGGGACCGGTCGCCCAGGGTTTCCAGG
>JAKAUH010001189.1 GCA_021818605.1 Planctomycetota bacterium | reverse complement strand
CGAGCCCCACGCCAGCGATCAGGACCACGACGAGGACCAGCAGGCGGGGCAACTCGGAGCCCCGGAAGAACGCGTTCTCTCGCGCCACGATCGATGATCCCCCTCGCCAGGCCGCCGACGACCGCTCGTCGTCCGGGCCCTTGCGATCGCTGTCACTGCGCCTCGCCGGGTTGGAGCTGGTCGAAGCTGATGTTCGGCTCCTTCCTGGCGCGGATGAAGGCGTTGGAAAACGCGTTGACGACCTTGATCACCTCGGAATACTTGAGGTTGGGATCGACCTTGAGCAGCGTCTGGTCGAACGGGAGATTCGGGTCCTGGAGGTACTTGTCGAGTTCCTTCTCGAGCGCGGCCTGATCGGTTGGGATGACGGTCTCGCCGACGATGATCTCGGCGAGCGTCCCCCCCTGCCCGGCCTTGAGCACCGTGGGCAGGGTCCGTAGCGTGGCCGGAAGCTGGTCCGAGGTGGCCTCGCTCGGCGCCTCGGCCGACATCTCGGTGGCCGGCTGGGCGGGCAGGAGGTTCATCACGAACTGCCCCTCGGTCGGCAGGGGCTTGAACGTGAGGATGAAAAAGGTCAGGAGCTGGAAGGCCATGTCGAGCATCGGCGCTACCGGCACCGTCGGCTCCTCCGCCCGCTGGATTTGCTTGCGCTTCGGCAAGGCCGGATCTCCCAGTTCGTATCGCTCGGTTATCGGTCGGGGCGATGGATTGGTCGGGGGTTTTTGTCTCGTTAGATCACTCTGCGGCGAAGCCGGCCTGGCGCTCGGATCGGACCATTACCCGTTCATTGCCTTCAGGGCGAACTTGCGGAATCCGTTGGACTGGCAGACCTTGATCAGGTCGAGGATGGCCGAGAACGAGGCATCCCGGTCGGCGCGGAGGACGATGGTTGTGGGCAACCCGCGCCGCTCGTCCATCTTGTGCCCGGACGCCTTGAGGTTGAGCTTGATCAGGTCCGCCTGGTGCTTGATCGACTGGGAGGCCTTGTGCAACGGCATCACCTCGCCGCCCATCAACAGGTGGCCCTGGCTATCGACGTTGAGCACCAGCCGGTCCTCGGAGACCTGCTGCTGGTCCTCGGCCGGTCGGGCTGAGCCGGCGACCGGCAGGTTGACTCGCTTGTCATAGTTGTCGGTACTGAAGTTGATCACCAGCATGAAGAACGTGATCAACTGGAACACGATGTCGAGCAACGGCGTGAGGTTCGGCTCGGCCTTCAGCTCGGTGCTCATGTTCGCGGACATGGCGGGATCTCCACTCCACGGCGGGCGCGGTGGACTCGACTCGACTCGACTCAGCTCAGCTCGACTCAGCTCGATCGACTCAGGGGGATGAATCAGGTCGTCTTGGCGGACTTTGCCGCCGCGACCAGCGAGTTGATTGTCCGATCGGCGACGCGAGTGGCCTCCATCGTCATCTGGGCGATCCGGTTACGGAAGAACGCGAAGAAGAAGATCGCGGGGACCGACAGCGCGACTCCCTCAAGGGTGATGAACAGGGCCATCGAGATACCTTCGGCGATCTTTTCGGGCTTGGGCGGGGCGCCGCTGGCGGTCGCGATTTCCTTGAAGCTCATGATCATGCCCGCGATCGTGCCGACGAGTCCGATCATCGGGCCAAGCGTGCCGATGATGGCCAGGTAGCTGATTCTCATCTCCTGGCTGGTGACGATCTCGTCCGAGGCCTCGACCATCGCTTCCTTGGCCTCCTGCCGGCCGTTGGGCAGGTTGGCGATTCCGGTGCGCACCAGCCGGGCGAGGAAGGAGTCGTTGTCCTTGCAGGCGTCGTAGGCGTCCTGGAACTTCTTGTCGCGGATGGCCGCCTCGAGCCGCTCGACCAGCGGAGCCGGCACGGCCTCGCTGACCCGCAGCTCCATGAACAACCGGATCACCAGGGCCGTGAAGTAGATCGAGAGCAGGAGCAGGAAACCGCCGATCGGCCCTGACGCCCGAATGGCCAGGCTGAGCAGACTCTCGGGCTCCCTGGGCGTCGTGCCGGGGTTGGCCGGAGCCGGAGTGGCGGCACCGCCGTCGGCTGGGGCCGCCTCCTTCGCGGGCGCTTCCTCCTTGGCGGCCGGAGCCGGGGCCTCCTTGACGGCTGCCTCCCCCTTGCCGGCCGGTTCCTGGGCAAACAGCCCGGCCAACTCGCCCGGGACCATCCAGGTCAGCGTGCCGGCGAGCACAGCCAGGATGAGCCAACGAAACCCGGTGACCCCGCCCGGGCGGGGAGGGAAGAGCTGCCGCATCGAAGGAGTCTCCACCGACTGGTCGGCGTTCGAGCCAAAGGGACCGCGATCCGTCGGAGCGTCCGCCCGGCGGGCGAGGCCAGATCATTTCACATACTTAAGAGGATACGACCCGGCGCCACGATCGGTGACAGCGACCTCGCGAGGACGATCGTGGGGAGTCGGAAGGACCGAAGAGAATCGCCTGCGCCGTCCTGCAAGTGATCCCCTCAACGTTCAATATCCGACTCGATCGTCGTGCTGTCAACGGCCGAGCCTATCTTAAGTTGGAGCGATGCCCGCGTCTCCCAGCGCGCGCTGGTTCCGGCCGAGCCCGCCCCCTGATCCCCGCCCGCCGGACTCGCGTGTCTGACCCGCTCCTCGCCTGCGTCGGTCGATTGCCCCGGTCACTCGTGTTGCCATACCATCCCGCCCCAGGCGCCGGTCGCGATGCCCCGTCGTCGCCTCAACCGCCATCCCGCCGGATCTGACGTCCTGTCCGGTCGCATGGCGGCTCGGCGCAACGAGGCCACCCGCGATTCCGAAGAGAGTCTGGCGCAGGAGCCGGGCGAAACCGTCCGACGGCCGGGGTCGGCATGCGCAGGACGGAAGACCTCAGAGGATGTGAAGGAAGGAATCGCAGGAAAAGATCAGGGAGCCGAGAGCGAAGGGCGAAGTCGCACAAGTCCTTGCCGAATTGTCGCTTGCATCGGCTTGCTCTCTTCTATCCATTCTTCGAATGATCGATTTCTTCACAAGCTCTCAGTCCACCCGGTCGACGCGATGGAGCAGGTCGCCGATCGGCACCTCGTCCCCCGGCGGGAGCCGACCCGTGAGGACCGTGGGCTCGTCCAAAGCGAGGACGGCGGCGGCCCCACGCATGGTGAAGGCCGTCGCCGTCGAAGTCGAGTCGGATTGTGCGGTTGCACAGCCCTCGGGGCGAAGCATCCGCCCCGTGGACTGCCGGCCCGATCAATACTGACGCGAGGACTTGACCGGGGCCTGAGGGGCCGCCGTCGTCGGAACGTACTTGGCCGGAGCCTGGGGCGCCGGGGCGACCTTGGCCGGAGCCTGGGGCGCCGGAGCAATCTTGGCCGGAGCCTGCGGAGCGGCGGCGACCGGCGTATACTTGGCCGGGGCCTGCGGGGCCGGGGCCACCTTGGACGGGGCCTGCGGTATCGGCATCACCTTCGCTGGGGCC
>JAKAUH010000450.1 GCA_021818605.1 Planctomycetota bacterium | reverse complement strand
GAAGCGTTGCGGTCGTTGACCTCCAGCCCGTCGATCCAGATGTTCGGCCCGCGCCCGGCGCGGCCGTGCCTGGCCCCTCCGCCGATCGCGTGCGAATGGCCGACGGCACCCCGCGACTTGCCAGGAAGCAGGCCGTTGAGATGCAGCAGCAGCGTGCTCTTGCCCGCGCCGTTGGGTCCCACCAGGGCGACGATCTCGCCCGCGCGAATCGACAGGTCGACGCCCCGGAGGGCCTCCTTGCCGTCGGGATAGCGATACTCGAGACCCCGCAACCGCACAGCGTCAACCGCGGCGTCCGCCTCGCTTGCGCTGGCGTGCGCGTTCGGGGCATCGAGCGTGCCCGACTCGACCGTCGTCACGTTTGGGCCATCCACCGCGCTCATCGCCGGCCTCAATCCTCCAGACTGTGGATCGCGCCGGTCCAGCCGCGGGCAATCATGGCGTCGTGGACCCGCTCGGCCCGCTCGAACGTGCGGAGGAACAGCATGCCGATCAGCCCGCCGAGCAGGCTCCAGGAGAGCGAGGCCCGGCGGCGAAACGTTCGCGCCCGCCGCGCCGTTGCCATGCGTTCGACCTCCTCGACCAGCACGTGGCGATAGCGCTCCATGAACTGGAGCGTGGCGACCAGCACGAGCGGCACGCCCAGCCGCCGCATCCCGGTCAAAAGCTTCGCAAACGGTGTCGTGCCGGCCAGGACGATCATCGTCATCAGGGCCAACCCGTTCCTGGCCAGGATGCTCGAGGCGACTGCGGCGAGCCCCTGCGCGGCCCGCGCCGGGTGCGACGGCGCCAGCATCGCCGCGAGGAACGCGACGGGCACGAACAGGCCGAGCCAGCGCCGGGCGATCTCGCCCGGCGGGATGCCGGAAATCCCAATCGCGAACGCAAGCACCAGCCCGGCCGCGCCATACAGCCGCCACGCGCCCACCGGCATCGCGATCACGGCGATCACCATCGCCAGCGCGGCGATCAGCTTGACCCGCGCGTCCAGCCGGTGGAGCGGACTCGTCGCCTCGCGGTGCCGCTCGAGCGCGTCAGACGGCATCGAGGGTCGCCCCCTCGTGCTTCGGCCGCGGCAGGATCCGCGCCATGCCCCAGCTCAGCCCGAAGACCACCAGCGTGCCGACCACGCCCGCCATGGCTGTCGCCAGGCCCGCCTGGTCCAGCCCCGGCAGCCGAAGCTGGTAATCCGGCATCGGCGACGGTAGGGGCGGTGCGGGAGCGGCGGACTCATCCGGCAGGAAGCCGAGCTTCTGGCCGACGAATTCCAGCCCGTCGGGCGACTCGCAGGCAAAGGGCGCCAGGAACGCCGCGATCGCCAGCGAGATCGCCAGCCCGGCCACCACCCACTGGATCCAGTGGCCGGCAGCCGCCGGCCTGTCTACAATTCCCCCGGCCGGCTCGAGCAGGTCGGGCCGTCGCAGGAGGACGAAGCGGACGACCAGGCCGGTGATCAGGGCCTCGCCGATCCCGATCAGCGAATGGACCAGCGCCATCCAGCCCAGCACGCGCAGGAAGTCGCCGCGACGGCCCGAGGCGGCCAGCTCGACGGCGAACGCCCCCGAGGCGAGCAGCACCGAGAACCACGCCGCGACCATCGCCGCGATCAACGTCCCCTTCGGCCCGGCCATCGCCCGGCGGAGCGGGGCATAGATCGCGTATCCCCCAATCGCGCCGATGAGACCCATGTTGACAAAATTGGCCCCCAGCGCTGAGAATCCGCCGTCGTGGAACAGGAAGCACTGCACGATCAGGACGGCTGCAACCACCACCGAGCCGGCCCACGGACCCAGCAGCACCGATGCCAGCACCCCGCCCAGCAGGTGGCCGGAAACACCCATCATGACGGGGAAGTTCACCATCTGCGCGGCGAACACGAACGCCGACATCGTGCCCATCAGCACGGTCGTCCGCTCGCCGAGCTGCCGCTCCAGCCGCTTGACCGAATACAAAAGCCCGGCGCCGCCGATCAGGCTCGTCGCGATCGCCGCGTTTGGACCGAGCACCGCGTCCGGTATATGCATCGTTGTGGCCCCGCCCGGTGTTCCTGCCGGCCCGTTCACCCTCCACTCGCTCTCGGCCACCATGGTAGCCGCCGTATGCCGTTTCGTCAAAAACTTCATACCGGCGTTTTTTTCGGCCGGTCGTGTCCATCGTTTTGACCGATGCGACGCCCGTCGGCCCTTCCCTTCCGGAGATCATTGCCCGTGACCATCAATATCGAGGAATGGCGCAAGGACCACGGCCGGTTTAGCCTGCACGAAAAGGACGCCGACCCCGACCCGATCCGGCAGTTCCGGGCCTGGTTTGACGACGCGGCCACCAGCGGCGAGCCTGAGGTCAACGCGATGGCCCTGGCCACCGCGACGCCCGACGGCCGGCCCTCGGTCCGGATCGTCCTGCTTCGGGGCGTCGATAACCGCGGGTTCTCGTTCTTTACCAACTACGAGAGCCGCAAGGCACGCGAGCTCGCGGCCAATCCCTTTGCCTCACTCGCCTTCTTCTGGCGCGAAACCGAGCGTCAGGTCCGGGTCGAGGGCCGGGTCGAGCGGGTATCGCCCGAGGAATCCGACCGGTATTTCCACACCCGGCCCGTCGGCTCGCGTATCGGCGCGTGGGCCTCGCCGCAGAGCCGCGTGATCGCATCCCGCCATGCGATCGAGCAACTGTATGCCGAGGTCGAATCACGACACCCCGACGGCCTCGTCCCGCGTCCGCCGCACTGGGGCGGATTTCGAGTGGTCGCCGACGCGATCGAGTTCTGGCAGGGCCGTCCCAGCCGCCTGCACGACCGCCTGCGCTATACCCGACCCGCCGGAGGCGGATGGGTGATCGAGCGCCTGGCGCCGTGACATCAGGACATAAGAAAAGGAACCACAGAGACGCGGGGAGGAAGACCGGTTGGAGCGCGTGAGACGAGGTCCCCGTCCCGACGGCGGTCCGTCGAAGAAGGAACCACGAAACACACGAAATCACACGAAAAACGAGACCATCAGGCCAGGGGGAATCGAATGGCATCGCCATTCAGTCCTATTTTCGTGTGATTTCGTGGTCCATTCCGAGACTCTTCCTCGACGGGCAGGGCCGACGCGGGTTCTCCCGTTCTCGGGGGTGAACGATCGTCTTCCTCAATGTGTGAGGCCGCGGACGAGGGGTCGGGGCGCGGGGTGATTGGGGGGATCGGGCGCGGGCCGGGTGGGCGAGCCTGGGGACGGTTGAAACGCAGGCACTGGCCGTAGAAGCTGTCGATGATCTGGCCGTCGCGGGTGCTGTGGAACGCGATGACGTCGATGATGTCCTCCCAGCTCATCGATCGGACCTCGACGTGTCGCCAGGTCGGCTCGAACCACTCGCGGAACCAGAAGTCGCGCTCGCCGGCGTAGTCCTCGACGCGGCGGCGGACCTTGCGGCGGATCGCGTCGAGCG
>JAKAUH010000835.1 GCA_021818605.1 Planctomycetota bacterium | reverse complement strand
GGTGCTCTTCTGGCTTGATCCTCAGATCACCCGGCGCCGGCAGGCGCCCGGACTGGACGGCTGGATCGCCTTGATCGCGCCGTTCTGGTTGCTGATTCTGGCGCTGAGCATGGGCATGGTGGTCGCGATCTGGATGGGCCGCACGCCAGCCCTCGCGGTGTTCAAGGACGGAATCAAGGTCGGTAGCCGGCGGATCGCGCCCTGGCGATCGTCCCGGGACCCGTGGAGCTACGGATTCTACGCCTGGAGCGAGGTGAGCTACTGCCGATGGTCGCCTTACCGGCCAGGAATGCTCTCGGTGCACGTCGGAGCCGCCGATCAGCACCCGCCCGCCGGTCTCGGCCTGTTCGTGCAGTTGCCCGCCGCGATGACCCGGGTGCCGCCGGAAGTCTTCTTCTACCGGGTGCCCGAAAACCTCCGCGCCGCGGTCGAAGCTGCGATCCGGACGTACGGGAAATGGGTCGACTGAGCGGCAGCCCAAACCTGTCCAGGGTTAGGTCCAGCAGCGACGCGGCGATGAACATGGCGCCGATCGTCGCTCTCCGACGTCGAGGCCGCGCCGGGATCATGGCCAATCACCGCCGGACTGTGACACATCGCCGAAAAGCAGACCGGCGCCCGTTCATTACCCTGGCATCATCTCGTGCTGGAAGCTCATATTATTGGAGTAGGGCATCGATCCCGACGCGATCAGGTCTTCCGCGGCGTCCATCACCTCGACGGTCCTCTCATCGGCAACTTCGTGCTCGATCACGGCGATCGCCGGATACCCTCCATTGACGGCAGGCAAAACGATGACTGAGTCGACGCGTCCCGAGCCCGACGAGATCGACCTGGCGCTGGCCCGCCGCATCGACGCGATCTGCCGCCGCTATGAGGCCGACTGGCGAGCGGCCAGATCGCCATCGATCGCCGAGTATCTGGGCGACGTGCCCGAGGCGGGCCGGCAAGCGCTCCGCCGGGAGCTCGAGGCCCTCGACCGCGAGATCCGCGAGACGGTCGAACAGCCGACGGACCCCGACCGGCCGCCGGCCCCGGCGGTCGCCGAGATGTCGCCGGTCGGGGTGGCCGTCGACGACGCGGACAGCCTGCCCAATCCCGAACAGCCGACGACCGCGATCCCCCGGTCCGGCGACGCCGCCACCGAGGCACATTTCGGGCCCCGAGACCGGCTCTCCGCCGAGACGCCCAACCTCCTCCGGATCCGCGACTTCGGCGACTACGAGATCGTCCGTGAGCTGGCCCGCGGCGGGATGGGCGTCGTCTTCCTGGCGCGACAGGTGAGTCTGAATCGCCCCGTGGCGATCAAAATGATCCTCGCCGGCCAGCTCGCCGACGAGGCCGATGTCCGCCGGTTCCACACCGAGGCCGAGGCAGCGGCGAATCTCGATCACCCCGGGATCGTGCCGATCCACGAGGTCGGCCAGCACGAGGGGCAGCACTATTTCAGCATGGGGTTCGTGGATGGGCCAAGCCTGGCGCAGCGGCTGGCCGACGGGCCGATAACGCCCCGCGAGGCCGCCGAGCTGATGGCCAGGGTCGCCGAGGCGATCGCGTACGCCCACCGCCGCGGGCTGATCCACCGCGACATCAAGCCGGGCAACATCCTGCTCGACCGTGACGGCAGCCCCCGGATCACCGATTTCGGCCTGGCGAAGAGGGTCGAGAGCGACAGCGCCCTGACGGCCAGCGGGCAGATCATGGGTACGCCCAGCTACATGCCCCCCGAGCAGGCCGACGGCCGGGGAGCGGCGGCGGGACCGAAGGCAGACGTTTATGCGATTGGCGCGACCCTGTATGCCCTGGCGACCGGCCGGCCGCCGTTCCAGGCCGCGACTCCGATGGACACCATTCTCCAGGTGATCCACCAGGAGCCGGTGCCGCCGCGGCGGCTCAATGCCGGCATCCCGCGCGACCTGGAGACGATCTGCCTGAAGTGCCTCGAGAAGGATCCGGCCCGGCGGTACGCCACGGCGGAGGCCCTGGTGGACGAGCTGCGGCGGTTCCTGGATGGCAAGCCAATCCTGGCTCGACCCGTGGGTCCGCACGAGCGCGCGTGGCGGTGGTCCAGGCGAAACCGGCTGGCCGCCGCCCTGCTCACCGTCGTCGCGCTGCTCACGGCGGCCGGCACGGCCACCATCACCGGGCTGTGGCTGCGGGCCGACAACCTGCGGCAGAAAGCGGTATCCGCCGAGGGGCGGACTCGCGTGGCGCTCGCGCAGGCCGTGGACGCCGGCGAGCGGGCCGACCGCGCCCGCGGAGAGGCCGTCGCCGCGGGCCGACGCGCCGAGGCCAGCGCCGCCACCGCCCGCCAGGCCGTCAACGACTACCTCGACCGCATCACCGAGGCCCCTCAACTCAAGCGGCCGGGCCTGCTCGGCCTGCGCCGCGACCTGCTGTCGCTGGCACTCGGGTACTACGAAGGCTTCCTTCGCGAGTCGGCCGCCGACCCTGGACTCCGCGCCGAGTCGGCCGCCGCGGGGCATCGTGTCGCGATCATCCTGAGCGAGCTGGGCGATACGCGGCAGTCTCTGGAAGTCGCCAGGCAGGCGGTTGCGCTCGGCGACGAACTTGTCCGCGAGCATCCCGACCGGGTCGCCTACCAGCACTTGCTGGCGGCATCATTGAACTCTCTGGCCAACCCGATGCGGACCGAACGTCGACTCGAGGACGCGGCGGACGTCTATCGCCGCGGTATCGCCATCCTCGAGGGCCTGGTCAAATCCGATCCCCAGGACATCCACGCCGCCGAGGACCTGGCGATGCAGACGTCGAACCTCGCCACCGTCCTGGGCAACCTGGGCCGTTCCGAGGAAAGCGTGAAACTTTTGACTCGCAACCGTGCGCGTCTCGAGGACCTCGTCGGCCGCACCGGCACCAGCAGGGTCCGCGCCCGGAGCCTCCTGGCCGGCGTCCTGCACTCGCTCGGCGATCACGCCGCGGACCGCGGCCGGTTCGACGAGGCCCGCGGGCTGTATGGGCGCGCCCTCGAGATCCGCGAGGCCGTCGTCCGCGAGCATCCCGACGACTGGGAGCAGCAGAGTCAGCTCGCGCGCATCTATAACGAGCTCGGCCTCCTGCACTTCCACTTCCATCGACCGGACGAGGCCCTGGCTTACTATCAGAAGGGCCGCGAGATCCGCGAACGGCTCCTGGCCGCCGAGCCCGCGTCGTTCGAGCTCCAGGAATACCTGGCCCGCTCGCTCGAGAACCTGGGCAACCTCTACAACAGCCTGGGCCGGCCGGCCGAGGCGCTGCCGGTCCTGGAGCGCTGCCGCGACCTCCGCGCCCGGTTCGTCACGGCCAACCCCGGCAACTTCGGGGTGCGCAGCAGCCTCGGCGGCTCGCTGCACAACCTGGCCATGTCCTACGAGCGGCTGGGCCGCACCGACGACGCCGAGCGCCTCTACCGCGAGGCCAGCGCGCTCG